>JAICXZ010000561.1 GCA_025934475.1 Mucilaginibacter sp.
CTGATGGTAATGGAACGGGCATTGGAACCAAATGGCGGCGGCGCCGAAAGACCCGGAATAGTGGCAAACATTGGCCTGATACGGGTTGCTGCCAGGTCATAAACGTCTTTCAGCGGACGAGTTGGGCTGGCAAAAACAAGCTGCCCAACCGGCAATGATGATGCGTCAAAACGAATAACCTGCGGCGGCAAAGCTCCGGGCGGGAAGAAACTCATTACACGATTTACCTGCAATGCCACCTGGGCCGAGGCTTCGGCCATATCAGTGCTTTCGTAAAATGTTATTTTTAAGAGGCAAAGGCCCTGGATATTCTTGGTTGAAATACTTTGTACGCCGTTTACGTACAGGAACTGGTCGGCCATGCGGGTGGCAAAAAAGCCCTCCATCTGCTGTGCCGACATCCCGCCATAGGATTCGATCACATAGATCGTAGGCAGGTTGAGCTTAGGGAAAATATCTATCGGTATATTGATAGCACTTAGCACTGCAAATATCAAAAGGCTCGCCGTGATAACAATCGCGGTGATTGGCCTTTTCAGTGCGGATGTGACCATTGACATAATTGCTGTTATTTTATGAGGTTTAAAATTGTGCCGGTTTGGTTGTCGGTTATCGCCTGGCCGAATAAAGCTTTAGCAAAATCATACTTAGCCTGCGCGTAGTCTGTCTCTGCGCGATACAGAATGTTGAGTGCCGCATCCAGTTCGATGATATCAGTCAGCCCGTTTTTATAGAGCGATAATTTTTGACGATAGCCGTCATTGGCAGCCTTTAATTGTTTCGGAATTTCGACTAGCCGCTGTCTCGCAGTCTGCATTTCTGCATAAGCCTGGCTGGCGCCGGCCGCAAGCAAAGTTTTTTGTTCTTCCAGTTTATTGCGGGCGTAATCTGTTTGCGTCCTTTGCGTGCGAAGCTTCAATTGCCTGCGTCTCAAATCGAACAAATTGTACGAGATACCTACACCAACCAGGTAGTTATCACGCTGAAAACCCCAGCCAGACGACATTGCACCATAATTGCCCTCCGGATCAATACTTGAACCACGACCCCAGGCAGCTGCTTCGAGTGAGATCTTGGGATTGTATTGTTTCTTAACCAGGTTCTCGCGCTGTTTACTGTCGTCTAAAATCGACTGGTAAAAATTGATAACCGGGTGACCGGCGGTATCCGTACTAAAAGTTTGCGGAGGCAGCGCCAGCAATTGATTTTCGATCAGGGTATCCGCTACGATGGACTGATAAGGCAGTCCACTGATGGCTGATAGTTGCAGTTGAACCTGTTGTACCTGGTTGTTCAGTTCGATATAGTTTAACCGGGCTTTAGATAATTCCGCGTTGGCGATACTGGTATCCACGCCGGGTCGTACGCCGCTTTTGGTCAATGAACCTATGGACCGTAATATCTCCTGCTCTCTTTGGATATTCCTGGCCTGGATGTTCAGGTAGTCCTGCAAGCTAGCCAGTACAATATAGTTATTGATGGTATAGGCATCCATCTCATATTTAGATTGTGCGAAATTGCTTCGCTCAACCTGGATGTCCTGGTTGGCTACCTTATTCTGCGCGCCATAAGCGCCGAAATTATATACTTCCCAATCAAATGAGGCGATACCCAAATTGGTAGACATAGAGGTCGTATTGTTGGTAGCGCGGATGCCGCCCGAGCTTGATGGGATAATGCCAAAGCCGAAATAAGGGCCCGTAACGTTGTTACTGGTGCCAATATCAGCCTGGTAGTTTAGTTTTAAATTGGGCAGCCATGCGTTGCGCACTTCGGCTGCCTGTGCCTGCCTGATGCGAATGGCCGAAGAGTCAGTTATTAAAGCAGGGGCATTTTGATCAACCCTGGTCAATAACTGTTTTAAAGTGACCGGGGTTGTAGTTTGTTGCGCCTGTGCAATTACCGTCACCATTGACAGCAGCAACATCAGGCACATGCCTTTATGAAATTTTAACATTGTTATTAAATGAATTAATTACTGGGTGAATAGCAAAGTTTACACGGGCACCGCCCATGCAAAGCGACCCGATTTGGGCCGGCGTAATTAAATCAAATTGTAAGTTTACCGGAGAGTAAGTATGCCGGTTGTGGAGATAATGCCGACCAATGGAGCGTGGAAATGGTTCCTGCTGTCAGCTTGACACCTTCATCAAGAAGGAATGACAGCAATGACAATGGGAGAATTAATCCGGCCAAAAGCATTAATGGCGGATTGGCAATGCGTTGATGCACTTTTTGAGCGCTGGCATAGGTGTCCTGTAAATTTTCAGGTTTGCGCTTAGTAAAGCTTTTTACCAGTACAGTATGCGAAATGCGCGGTTTTGCTATCTGTCCAAAAGCCTTGAAACCAAGGAATGGCTTGGCAAGGAATAATATCGCTGCGAATGTGAATATGATTTTGAAAATTCTCACCTTTTGCATTTGGCAGGTAACCGATTCTTAGACGCGCAAATTTGGTGCTAAATTGTTGTCTTAATGTTATGTAACGCAATTGTTGCAAATATTAATCGTGAAAAACAGGCCTGGAGAGAATTAAAAAGGCCTCCGAATGGAGGCCATGGTATTGTTTTTGAGTGTGATACTTAATTAATCCGCATTCGCCCGGAACATCAGCGCGCCAACGGTTAAATTGGTACGAGCGTCAATCAGGATGCCGCCGCCGTTGACTTTATTGTTCTGATACAAATCAAATGGCAGTGCTTCAGCGGTTTTGATAACGATGCGGCCGATATCATTCAGCTTAAAGTCTTCGTTGTATTCTTTATCCAGTGTATTGATATTCACTTTGTACAATACTTCCTGTATCCGGCAGCGTGTCAGTTTGCTGTTGTGCTGCAGAAAATAGGTATGGGTCATATCCAGTGGTTTGGTATCCATCCAGCATAGGTCGGCTTCAATCTGCTGTGATACATAAGGCAAATTATCTGAGCTTACCAAAATGTCGCCCCTGCTGACATCAATATCATCTTCCAGATGCAGGGTTACCGACATTCCGGCCAAGGCAGCTTCCGGTTCTTTTTCGGCAAGTTCTATTTTGCTGATAGTAGAATGGAAGCCCGAAGGTAACACCGTCACTTTATCATTCACACGGAATGATCCGCCAGACACACGACCGGCATAGCCCCGATAGTCATGCAATTCATCAGTTTGCGGACGAACAACCCATTGAACCGGGAACCGGGCATGATCGCTTTCGGTATCAACGGGTATTTCAACATTTTCCAGGTATTCCAGAAGACTGTCGCCCAGGTACCATGGCATCCTTGCTGACTTATTCACGATATTATCGCCTTTAAGAGCGCTTACCGGGATATAAGTCACATGCTGGAGTCCAACCTTATCGGCCAGTTTTTGGTAATCTTCAACTATCTTTTCAAATGCTTCCTGGCCGTAATCAACCATGTCCATTTTGTTCACAGCAACTACAACACGTGGCAGACCCAGCAGGGCAACCAGAAAGGAGTGACGGATGGTCTGTTCGATTACACCATTACGTGCGTC
>JAICXZ010000733.1 GCA_025934475.1 Mucilaginibacter sp.
AACCGGCACCTCATTTTTCATTTGCATCGTGGCCTGCACCCTGCCTTGCTTTTGCTGCACTACATGCCAGGCTTCGTGAGGTAAGTGCTTTTCCTGACCGGGGGCCACGTGTATATCGCTACCCTGCGCGTAGGCGTAGGCATTTAGTTGCGCGGGCTGCGGCGAATTATAATGCACGCGGGTGTCATCCATAGAGAAACCCGACAAATTTTCAATGCCGCTTTTCAGGTTATCAGGTAAACCCGTCTTGTTTTCTTTTTTCTGGACCTGTGGTATTGCTGCTGCATTAAAGCGCTGTAATTGCGCCGTATTGCTGCCACTTGCAATTGTTGGCACATCTTGCCCGGCATCCTGCTGTTGCAGAACCGGTACAGCAGGCATACTGATGCCTTTTGCGCTATCATCGTGGCGGGCATTAGTTTTGGATGCTTTGGCTTGAATTTTATCAGCGTTGTTGCTTTGCATCATAGGTCCAAGGTTTAAGCATAAATATAGTTATATATTATAAAGAAAAAACAGATTAACTATTTTGAAAATCGAAAATTCAGATCTGCTCCCAATAGTTATTCTTGCGGAAAGCAGCGTGTACAAACCTTGTCGCAAAGCACCCTCCAGGATGTCATTATTAGCTGTTTTGTTCTGATGGTTTATGCCCTACCTTTATTGCACTACAACAAACCAGCCCTGCAATTATGAAAATAGTAAGAGTACAATATACCACCACAGCCGAATTTGCGCCGGTGAACCAGGCAAACATAGCCGCCATCGTTCGCGAGCTGAAAAAACTGAATAACCCCGGAATTAAATACGGCTGCTGGTTACTGCCCGATGGCAAAACATTTATGCACTTCGACCAGTTCGAGACCGAAGAAGATCACGAAGTACTCACGTCGTTAAAGTCGTTTCAAAAATTCAGCGATGAGTTATGGGCCAGTGGCCTCGAAGCAGAACCCAAATTGGAGTTGCCGGCCCTGGTTGCATCGACTGAGGAGTTTTGGGGTTGATTATTAAAGGCGGTACCTTGTTTTCGCCGTCTTCGGGAATATCGTTCTGAAAGGTTACTCGCCAGCTTCTTTCAATATTGCATCAATGAGGGTTGCGGTAACTCTGAAGTCTGTTTGTTTTATCAGCTCAAGCACCGGCTTTAGTAAAGGCACTAGCCCGGCTTGTTTGGCTTTAAGCAAAATGCCTAAAGTGCCGATCACTTTCAAACCAAGTTTGCTCGCCAGTTTGCGTCCCTGTAAATCATCAATAACGATATAGTCGCTTTCTACTTCACCGGCAAGGGCTATGGCACTTGCCTCACCAGCGTCGACCATGGATGCAAATTCCTGCTGCTTCAAACGATCTTTAACAGCTATAAGCTTTAGCCATTCAGGCAAGGTTTTTCCGTACTCATTTGCGATTTCGGGTGTTGTAATAACGACATCGAATAGTCGGGGCAATAAGTTGAGATGATCGATGGTATCCAGTACAATAAGGCAACTGGCGTCGGTGATCACCAGGGTAGGTTTACCGGATGGCATTCGCGTCATTTATAACGTCATCAGCCGTATATTGAAAATAAGCGATGCCAAATTTGGCAAGTATTGCGGGGAAGTCCCATTTTTTCATGCCGCACATCTCAGCCGCTTGTCCCAATGTCAATTTGCCGGCTTCATATAATTTGGCCGCCAAAAAACGCACTGTCTCGTCATGCTCTTTCTCAAGCGCTTCGGGAACCTGTATCGTCATCGTTGTCATAACGTAAATATACGAATTATTGGAGTAATCAGTTAACCAACGCTAACCACAAGCCGCTTCATAGCCCTCATCTCATACCCCAACCTCAACAACGCAATAGCATAATACTTGTCCTCCTCCGTCCTCATATAAAAACTTATCCATCCAGAATTCCTGAACGAATGATGATCCTGTATCCGCCCGTCGGTCATTAATTCGGCCTTGAGTTTTCGATTCAACAGCATGTCCAGTAAGCCATTGCTGTGGATATGGCCAATCTCCTTACCGCCATAGTCAAATTGCAGGCCGCCGTATTTGTGCAGGTGTATTGTAATATTTTCCCAGGTCGATACCTCCGCTTCAATCACGTCCATCCAGTCCAGTATTTCGGGGTGGGTGATGTAGGTCCATAGCTTTAGCGTGCCGTAGTACATCCAGCCCAGCAGCGGTACCGATTTCAGGAATCCCAGGTGCCTGATCACGAACCCGAACACACTATTTTGCTTCACTCAGCTCTTTAATATGCGCCATCACGCGCAGGTGAACATTGCGGGTAATGCTTTGCGCCCAAATATCATAATACCACACCGGGAACACGTACAGCTTATACCAGCTGTTGCCGGTAAGCGTAGTGGTGCCGTTGCCGTTATCTTTGAGCAGGAATTGCCCCTGCAGGATATCGATATGCCCCATGATCTCCGGATCCCGCGGCTGGTGGGTGACGGCGAACGTGAGGTTTTGATTCTCGTTGTAGGTCACAATCTTCTCAACAAAAGTGTAGCCGTTGCTGAAGATACATTTCCGCCTGGCACCCAGGTAATAGCCATCCACGGTCGACTCGACAGGGCTCGGCATCCCACTCCTGAACAGCCAGAATTTATTGGGCTCCTGTA
>JAICXZ010000378.1 GCA_025934475.1 Mucilaginibacter sp.
AAGCAAGGGCCTAAATTTTACAACCATCTTTTTTGCAGTTAGCAGAAGAATAAAAATATAAAATTATAATGATTAAACAATTTGGACTGGTATTCTATTCTACATAGTGTGCGGGTATCCATTTAGACCCGGCCCCAACCATGGTAAATGCAATCGTTGCAATGTGACCCGGCTTCGTCCTGATCGATCTCACCAACATTACGGTTCCTTTCTTAGTCTCTATGTTCCCTCCTGCAAATTGATAGCTGCATATCCATACAAAAACATCAGCATCCCGATTTTCACCACCGAAAGTGCCGTCCCAGCCCTTTGATAAATCTTTGCTTTCAAATACCTTTTGTCCCCAGCGATTGTAAACCAGAAAGGAATAGTAAATGACATTTCCAAAGTATGAGTCAAAGTTTCCGGCTTCAAGTTGCCTGCGGGCACCACTGCACAAGGTTGATGTTTTATCTAATGTAATTATTGGATTTTGAAATACCGCTATCACAATCGAGTTGCTGACAGCAGATGGTGAAGCCAGGCAGGCCGCATCAGAGGTAACAGAACAATTGATAAGATCACCATTTGATAAAAATGAATCGGTATAGCTACTGTTGTTAAAACCAACCGCTACACCGTTTTTTGTCCATTGATATATAGGTGAAGCGCCATTGTTAACAGACGTTGCGTTAAAAGTTACCTCATTTCCCGGACATATAGAAGTTTTAGAACTTGTTATAGTAACTGAAGGCGGTAGGAGCGGCATCACGTTCATGATGATACTGTTACTGATAATTGTGTCAGCATTCAGGCAGGAATAAGCAGAAGCAAACTTGCACGTAATTACGTCGCCATCTTTAAAAGTACTATCAAGGTAAGCAGGTGAATTCGTTCCTGTGTTTATCCCGTTCTTTTGCCATTGGAGGTAAGGGGTAGCTCCATCATTGATCACAGAGGAAGAGAACTTCACAGGTGTGCCCGAACAAATATTATTTGACGAAGCCGATATATGAATTGACGGAGTGAGTATCGCGTTTACCTTCATGGTAATGGCATTACTGGTGATCGTCTTCGTGGTAGTGCAATTACTATTGGAGGTGAGCATACACATTATTACATCGCCGTCAGCAATGTCAGCGGCAGAATAGGTATTTCCCGTTGCAATGTTGATTCCGTTTTTCTTCCATTGATAAACCGGGGTGGAACCACCGTTTATTGAAGTTGCTGTAAATGTTGCTACATTGCCGGCGCAAATGGTATCCCTTGTCACTGCAATAGAAACTGACGGTGTAGCTGGTGCTGTTACATACAAAGTAGCTGTTGAGGAATATACGTTTCCGCAGGAATTGGTAGCTATACAATGATACTTGTAATTATTCATCGCAGGTTGGGCATTCATAATTTTGATGATACAATTGGGCATCGGTTGCCCGCCCACCGTCACCCGAAAAGCCTAAAGTCCCGTTTCCCGCGAAGGTGCTTATTATTCCTGCGCTGTTTACTTTCCGGATTACGTCATTGTCGTGATCGGCTATGTAGATATTACCGCTATTATCAACCGCAACATCCATATTCCACGCCAATTGTGCTGAGGTTGCCGGTCCTCCATCTCCTGAATTACCATACGTACCACTGCCGGCAACGGTCGTAATAATCTGTGCATTTAGCGGTAAGTTTATATAAGTCAATAATAAAATGTAAATAAATTTCATACCACTGAACATTAGTTTTGGTTTGACAAAGCTAATATATAGTCTTAACACCAATTACCCGGTATTTATTATATCAGGCAATAGAAAAAGAAGGCAATTGTTCATGAGCTTTGAAACGACAGAAAGGTTTGGCTAAAACCGGAAGAGCGAAATAAGCTTTTCAAAAGTAGCTGATGCAGTGAGGTAGGAAATAAGACGCTTTTTTATTCCATCGTCCGTGTCCTCAGCGACCAGTTCACAAAAAATCGAAATGCATTCATAATATTTGTTTAATACCGGGCCCATATCTTTTCAAATTGCTCCCCTTCACTTATCAAATTAAACCTAATTTTATGCCGGAGTAAAAGTCATTAAACAGTATGGTTTTTGACAGCTCACCAGGGTATTCATACTAAAAATCTAAAAAGATGAAAACAATATTTTATGACAACACGATTCCGGTAAGCAGGTGTGTGCTGATGAGTAAAAAGGGAGGTGTGCTATGAAGGCGATTGTAGTAACGGACAAGGCTGCCGGAATAGCCGGCATGAAGCGGGTGGAGCGGCCGGAACCTCAGGCATCAATAAACGACGTAGTCGTTCAGATTCACGCGTCCAGCTTCACCGGGGATGAGTTGTCGTGGCCGGCGACCTGGACCGATCGCTCGGGTCGTGACCGCACGCCGTCGATTCCCGGCCATGAAATGGCCGGAGTGGTCACTGCCCTTGGCTATGGCACAACGGGCCTTTCCATCGGGCAGCGGGTATTTGGTCTTACGGACTGGTATCGCGACGGCACACTGGCGGAGTATGTGGCGGTTGAGGCACGCAACCTCGCACCGCTGCCAGCCGACGTTGACTTCACGGTAGGGGCGGCCCTCGTAATGCCCGGTCTCACCGCATGGCAGGGATTGTTCGAACACGGCCGCCTCCGGGCAGGACAGCGGGTACTCGTGCATGGTGCGGCAGGTATAGTGGGTTCGATGGCGGTCCAGCTTGCAAGCCAGGCCGGTGCATACGTGATCGGGACCGGGCGCGCTGCCCACCGGCAGACAGCCCTTGACTTTGGCGCACAGGAGTTCGTCGACCTTGAAAACGACGCTTTGGAAGATGCCGGCTCAGTTGACCTGGTATTTGATGTACTCGGGGGCGACATCGCGAACCGGTCTGCCGCCCTGGTTGCCGCGGGAGGGACGTTTGTAACAGTGGCCGGTCCGATCGCCGCACACCCTCCAGGGGTCCTTACTGTTGATTTTGTGGTCATACCGGATAGCGCCCAATTAACTGAGATTGTCCGGCGCGTTCGGAACGGCCGGCTGCGCACAAATACCGGCAACATCACTACCCTCGACGATGCCATTGCTGCCTTCAATCCGGCCAACCGGTCAAAGGGCAAGACGATCATTCGCGTTCTCCCGTAAGGACCGGGGGGCGCCGTCAAAGCTTTGGAATAGGAAGATACTAAGTTTGCAATCATGGATATTTTATCATGACCGGCTTTAATAAAAGTGGAAGCCATCAGCAAAGCCACAAATAGACCTGTTTTTTTCCTGACAATCAATTATTTTTCACACTTTGTACTTGTAAAAAGAAGTTCTATTGAAAACAAAATAAATAATTCATGCCCAGGCCTCCGGTAAATACACTTCCAAAACCTACACTCAAAGAAAAGTTGGCTGCGCTTGGAAATCTTCCCCGTTTTTTTAAACTCGTATGGGAAACCAATCACTGGTATGCGATTTTGGATATTCTGTTCCGGTTAATCCGGTCGGCCATACCTGTGAGCATATTGTTTATTGGTAAACTTATTATAGACGAAGTAATCTTATTAAGCAAAACACATAGTACCGCTCTTACCTACCTATGGAAATTGGTTTTAGCAGAATTAGCCCTGGCAATTATATCTGATGCCCTGGCCCGTGCTACTGCTTTAGTAGATAGTTTATTGGGCGATCTCTTTTCCATCCACACATCTGTAAAGATCATGGAACATGCAGCCACTCTTGATCTCGACCAGTTTGAAGATTCTGAATTTTATGACAAGCTGGAGCGTGCAAGACAACAAACTATCGGCCGCACGATTCTATTAACGCAGGTCCTTGCCCAGGTGCAGGATATGATTACCATGGCCTTTCTCCTCGTTGGATTAATGACCTTCAATGCCTGGTTAATTTTATTATTGCTTGTCGCCATCGTTCCCGCCTTCCTTGGCGAATCTTATTTTAACGACAAGAGTTATGCCCTTACCCGCGGGCAAACGCCGGAACGGCGCGAGCTGGATTACATGCGTTATCTTGGTGCAAGCGATGAAACTGCCAAGGAAGTGAAACTTTTTAACCTTTCAGGGTTTTTAATTGACCGCTTCAAGATGCTGAGCAATAAATTTTATGGCGATAACAAAAAGCTTTCGGTAAAGCGTGCATCCTGGGGCACTTTTTTTGCATTGATAGGCAGTTTCGGTTATTATGCCGCTTATGTTGTGATGATCTTCTCAACAGTGGAAGGCGCTCTTACCGTTGGTACGCTTACATTCCTTGCAGGATCGTTCAGGCAATTGAGAAGCCTCCTCGAAAGTATATTATCCCGTTTTACCAGCGTATCACAGGGGGCTATTTACCTTCGTGATTTTTTTGATTTCTTTGAAATCCAACCCAAAATTACCGCCGCTGCAAAGCCTGTCCCTTTTCCAAATCCCATCCGTCAGGGGATTACTTTTGAAAACGTTGGCTTCAAATATCATAATAGTGACAAATGGGCCAACCGGCATTTAAATTTCACTTTGCATACCGGGGAAAAGGTTGCGCTGGTCGGTGAAAATGGTGCAGGCAAAACAACATTAGTAAAATTAATGGCCCGGCTTTATGA
>JAICXZ010000582.1 GCA_025934475.1 Mucilaginibacter sp.
ACATACGACTGGAAAAACTATCACAAAGCCTTTTATGATGACAGTAAAAAATTGCTAGCTGTGTTCCCTGTCAATTTGAAGGGGCAAAAGGTCTATAAAAACGCACCTTTCGACGTGACTGAGAGTCAGTTGAAAAATACTTTTTTTACTTCATGGGATAGTATCAAAAATAACGTAGTGCTGAATTGGGTCGATGTCGTGGACAGCAAAGATCAATATGGAATGGCGCTGTTCAGTGATCATACAACGGCCTACGTACACGGAAAGGATTTTCCGCTGGGGCTGGTTGTTCAATATTCGGGAATGGGATTATGGGGGCGCAATTATACCATTAATGGGCCAACGCATATCCATTATGCCCTGATGCCGCATAAAGGCAAATGGGATCAAGCCAAAGTGTGGTCAGCTTCTGCTGACTGGAATCAGCCGTTGGTTGCTATCGCCCGCGATGCAGGTTTAAAAGAAGTAGCAAAGCCCATGATAGCCGCGGTATCGGACGGTTTGGTTCTGTCATCAGCAAAAACCGATGGTGGTAATTTCACTATGAGAGTTTTTAATGCCGAAGGCGCTACTGGATTGAAGTCGATAAAGCCAAACTTTAAATACGATAAGGCAATTCTCCGGTCACTCGATGGTGTTCAAATCGAAGAGTTAAAGCCTGTATCAAACGGCATTTCATTGGATATTCCGCGCTTTGGTATTCGCACTGTAGAATTTACTCATGTGAAGACAAATGAATCGACGCAGTAACGAACGACGCTAAAAGAATTTTAAAATATTGCCATTTTAATTTGCTAAAACGATTTTATTAAATATTTTTGACGAATCTGATCCAATCATTAAACCAAAATGTTCAGGCCTTTTAAGATTTATGGGAGACTAATAGTAGCGTCTGCGCTTTCGCTTGCGGTTACCGCTGGTAAAGCACAGCGGCTATCGTCTTTTGTAAATCCAATGATAGGAGCGAGCAGCAGTGCCGCGGCAGCCGGTATTTATCATGGTCTTGGTAAAACATTCCCAGGCGCTACTGCACCTTACGGTATGGTACAGGTAAGTCCGAACACTATTACAGGTGGAGACAACGGATCAGGTTACAGCGATGAGCATACCAGCATAGAAGGTTTTGCCTTTACCCAAATGAGCGGCATTGGCTGGTATGGCGATATGGGAAATTTCCTCGTAATGCCTTCAAATGGTCCGCTGAAAACTGCAGCTGGAAAATTGGATAGAAGTACGCCGGGCTATCGGTCATCCTATGACAAGCAAAGTGAAAAAGCATTGGCGGGATATTATGGTGTATTCCTGACCGACTATCATATCAAAGCCGAAATGACCGCTGCTCCACATAGCGGCATGCTCCGATTTACGTTTCCTAAAGGTGCAAATTCACGTATCCAGATCGACTTAGCTCGCAGGGTTGGCGGCACATCGACCTTACAATATGTGAAAGTGGTTAATGATCACACTATAGAAGGTTGGATGAAATGCACACCTGATGGTGGCGGTTGGGGCGATGGTGCCGGTCATGCGGATTACACGGTTTATTTCTATGCGCAGTTCAGTAAGCCATTGAAGAATTATGGTGTCTGGAGCGCTGATATCCCCAAAGGCTGGTCACGCAAACGCGAGGATGTAGAAAGCGATAAATATCAAGCGCAGATGGCCCAAGCTCTAACTTTTAAGGGCTTAAAAGAGAAAAAGGGTAAGCACCTGGGCTTCTACACAGAATTCGCTACAAATGAAAGTCAGCAGGTCGAAATGCGTGCGGGTATATCTTATGTCGATATAGCAGGCGCTGAGAAAAATCTAGAATCAGAAATAAAGACCTGGGATTTTGATGCCATTCGCCAGCAAGCTGTAAATAGCTGGGATAAAGCGCTTTCGAAAATTAAGATCGAAGGCGGAACGCCGGAGCAGAAAACAGTATTCTATACCGCACTTTATCATACCATGATCGACCCGCGCACCATTACGGATGTAGATGGTCGTTACCCTGGTGGGGATGGTAAAATTTATAAATCAATTGGATTTAAGAAACGCACTGTTTTCAGTGGCTGGGACGTGTATCGCAGCCAGATGCCGCTGGAAACTATCATCGATCCGACGGTGGTAAGCGATATGATCAATTCGCTGGTTACGCTGGCATCGCAAAAGCATAAAGATTACCTTGAAAGATGGGAACTGCTGAACGCCTACAGCGGCTGCATGTTCGGTAACCCCGCGGTATCCGTGGTTACCGACGCTTATGCAAAGGGAATCAGGAATTTCGATGTTGCCAAAGCATATCAGCTGTGCGTGGGTTCTGACAATCGTTTCGGCAACGGCAGCAGGGGATATGCCCCTCAACCCAACAGCATCGCTCTGACATTGGAATATGCCTACTCCGAATGGTGTACTTCGCAACTCGCCAAATGGACCGGACATCCTGGCGATGAAAAGAAATATGCGCAGTTGAGCCAGAGCTATAAAAACATTTACGACAAGGAAAAAGACTGGTTCCGTCCCCGCGACAGTACAGGAAAATGGGCGGCATGGCCTGATTCAGGCAGATTGACCCAGTGGTACGGTACTTTTGAAGCTAATCCATATCAACAGGGCTGGTTTGTTCCGCATGATGTTGACGGTATGGTAAAGCTGATGGGCGGTAAAGAAAAAGTAATAGCCGATCTCAATCATTTCTTTGCCAAAACGCCTGAGAATATGATGTGGAACGATTATTACAATCATGCCAACGAGCCGGTGCATCATGTTGCTTTCCTTTACAATCGCCTTGGAATGCCATGGTTAACCCAGGAATGGTCGCGCGCAATATGCCGCAGGGCTTATCATGATGGAGTGGAAGGCCTGGTTGGCAATGAAGATGTTGGCCAGATGTCAGCATGGTATGTGCTCGCAGCGAGTGGCATCCACCCGGTTTGCCCCGGTGATACCCGGCAGGAAATAACCAGCCCGGTTTTCAGCAAGATTACCTTGCGAGTACCTGCAGCGAATGGCACAGCTAAGACTTTTACGATAACTGCGCTCCACAACAGCGACAAAAACATCTACATCCAAACTGCTAAACTGAACGGCAAAAACTATAACAAATGCTACCTGGATTATAAAGACATAAAGGCCGGTGGCCAACTGGAATTGGTAATGGGTCCGCAGATCAACAAAAACTGGGGTGTTTCGGCTAAAAACATAAAAGATTGATAGAAAGATAAATACTACTATGAAAAAACTTATACTGCTGTTGGCTATCGCGGCCGGATATCAACTAAGTAAGGCACAAACGGTAGCGCCTTTTAAAGCGGGTGACCGGGTGGCTTTTGTAGGCAATAGCATCACCGATGGCGGACATTATCACTCGTACATCTGGC
>JAICXZ010000596.1 GCA_025934475.1 Mucilaginibacter sp.
AGCTTTTTTACATCGTCCTTCATGCAGCTGACGCTTTCGCCTATCGAAGAGAGCAGTCCAGCGCCATATATCTTGGGATTCTCCAACGTTCCAATCAGGCCGTATTCAACCGTCCACCAATGCAGGCGGCTCAGCAGGGCCATTTCAGATGGTTCGCCCATATTTTTCTGGCGATAATCTAAGAGTTCTTCTGCTTTCTTTATTTCTTCAGGATCGGCATCTGGCATTTCCTTTAAGATCGACAGTGACCGGATTGCTTCATACAGATCAAAATCCTGAGCAGAAAACATGGCCTTCGCTCCAATAGATCCAAAATAGCTAAGGTATTCGTGGTAATCCTTATCGGCAATGATCGGTGCATGTCCCGCCGACTCGTGAATGATATCGGGAGCAGGCGTGTATTCGATATGCTTCAACTGGCGTATATCAGCGGCGATTACCAGCACGCGGTATGCCTGGTATTCCATAAATGCTGCCGGAGGTATAAAACCGTCAACAGTAACCGCGCCCCAGCCTATCTTGCCGAGGGCGTCGTTCATTTCCTGTAAGCTAGGTATCTTTTCGATGGTCAGGCCGGCTTTTTGTAAACCGGGGATATAAGGATAATAAGCTACATCTTTGAGGTAGCTATAGTTCTGACGCATCACATAACGCCATACAGCGTGATCAATAGGCGTATAATGTTCGTAGTGCTGGTCGACTATAAACTGTTTTAAATGAGAGGGCAATGCCGCAACCTGCGGATTATTAAAATCGTTAAAATGACTCATTATGTCAGTCGGTTTATTGAGAGAACGTAAAGGTATGGATTTGGTTGATGAACTGGAATGACTTTTGACACTTGCTTAACTAAAAACCGATACCTACCTTAGTTTCACTAAGCAAAACGACTATGAAAAGATTACTGCTGATTGAAGAGGATACCGACATCAGGGAAATGGTGGCATTCGCATTTGAAAACAACGGCTACGAGATTGTTAAGGCCGCCAAAGATATATCTGCCGATGAAACAGTAAAGATCAATCCGCATGTGATCATCATTGGGCAAGGCACGGAAACGAAGCTTTGTTCGGAACTAAAATCGAAGGATCTGACAGTGGCAATACCAATAATCGTATACTCTCCAAGCATTGAGGTTGCCAGGATAAATAACAAATGTGTTGACGCGATAGTAGCCAAGCCCTTCGAACTAGAAGATTTGGTGCATATAGCCAGCAGACTGGCTTACAAGAATTAACCCTGTTTTATCGACGGCAGACCTTCTTCCAAACGTTTTGGGCGGATTACATAATAAAGCCCAAGCATTGCTACAATCAGCGACGTGAGGTAGAAAGAAACACTAAGGAACACAGCCAACCCCACATTCATGTGAAAAATTGGCGAAAGGCGGGCAAAAATCGCTTCACGTGCACCAGCCCCGCCGAAGGTGATCGGCACAACTGCCGCCAAAGCAGATATAAGGAATGACAACAAATACGGGGCGAACTTGCCGGTGAAGCCCTGACCCATCAGGAAACAAATAACGGTAAGTACCTGCAACGATTGCACTATCACTGCTTTTGCGTGTCCTTTGAAAAAGTGTTTGGTAAAATCCTTAAAAAATATTTTTACAACGACATAATAAACGATGGTACCCACAACAAAAACTGCCATAGGTATAGCCAGGTGAATCATTTCCTGTATCTGGGGTATAAAAATGGTCAGCGCTACGACGATCAATCCGATCGCCCATAATCCGCTCAACCTGTCAAACGCAATGGCCCAGAATACTTTTTTAGCTGGCAGGTTATAGTTTTTGTGCAATAGGTATATCTTGTACCCGTCGCCACCGATACCACCCGGAAGCAGCAGGTTATAGAATATCCCGAGAAGATATAATCTGAAGTTGAAGCGGGTGTCCAAACGCAGATCGATCGATTTGAAGAAGCTCATCAGTCGCCATGCTGAAGCAACCATCGAGAAGAAATACATGATCACCGCCGCCAGCATCCACCAGTAGTTGGCATGAAAGAGGCGGTTTTTGATTTCGCTAATTGGCTGCTTGCTGAACACATAGTACAACAACACCGAAGTGACCGCTAGTTTTAAGATCAGTTTAGTAACGTTCCAAAGCTTATGCTTCCAGGTTCGCGGGTTCGGGTTGTCTTCGACTATATCTTCTATTTCAGTCATTTCGGCGCAAAAGTAGGTTATTTTTTCATTTCGGCGATTTCGCCGATCCATATTATTTGATTACACCGGTTACTAACGTTGATTGTATCGATTTATTGGTAATATAAATTGACAGAGCGATTAATATTAAAATTTTATTTTTGCGCAAAATTCAAGGGTATGGTTAAAGTTGGATTGGTGCAGATGTCGTGCACAGCCGATAAGCAGGAGAACCTGCAAAAGGCTATAGTCAAAGTTCGAGAAGCAGCTCAAAAGGGTGCGCAAATCGTTTGTTTGCAAGAACTTTTTACATCGCTTTATTTTTGTGATGTTGAGGATTATGACAACTTTAAACTTGCTGAAGCTATTCCCGGCCCATCAACCGACGAACTATCAGCGATAGCGAAAGAATTGAATGTGGTTATCGTGGCTTCATTGTTCGAGAAACGCACCCAAGGTCTATATCACAATACCACCGCTGTAATTGATGCCGACGGTGCTTACCTGGGCAAATATCGCAAGATGCACATACCGGATGATCCGGGGTTTTACGAAAAATTTTATTTCACCCCCGGTGATCTTGGTTATAAAGTTTTCAAAACCAAATATGCTACGCTTGGCGTGCTCATCTGCTGGGATCAATGGTATCCGGAAGCGGCTCGGATTACCGCACTGATGGGTGCCGAAATCCTGTTCTACCCTACCGCCATTGGTTGGGCTACAAGTCAGGATGACGCAACCAATGTGGAGCAATATAATGCATGGCAAACCATCCAGCGTTCTCACTCGGTGGCTAATGGTGTACATGTAGTTAGCGTAAACCGCGTGGGCCAGGAAGGCGAATTAAAATTCTGGGGCGGATCGTTTATCTCCAATCCGTTCGGCTCGGTACTTTACCAGGCTTCACATACCGATGAGGAAGTGATCGTGCAGGAAATTGATCTGCAAAAAACGGACTACTATCGTACGCATTGGCCGTTTTTACGCGACAGACGTATTGAATCGTACCAACCCATCACTAAACGTTTACTCGACGAGGCTTAACTTAATTGTCCATAGTCAATAGTCCATAGACCATAGTTAGCATGGCATTTAAGTTTGAAAGTCTTCAGGTTTGGCAAAAAGCACTCGACCTTTCTGCTG
>JAICXZ010000533.1 GCA_025934475.1 Mucilaginibacter sp.
AAACTCTCATGCCCCTCTCCATCTACTGATTGCACGGCAAACAGGTAGTTATCTTTCGAATAATCCAATGCTGTGTGTGTATCGGCAACATAAATCTTCTTCTCCCAATAAGGGCTTATAGTTTCGCGCACCAACACATAATAACCAGCCGGCTTTTTGCCTTCTTTGGGTGGTTCCCATTTCAGCTCAGTTTTATTAGTGAGCCCGCTGGTCACGATACCCACATTTTGCGGTTCAGCCGGAGCAAGCGCGAGATTTGCCAGAACCGAAAGGTTCATTCGCGCAACTTTCTGAACATAATTGAAGTCTACAAAGTCAGGCAGGTCGCCATAATCAACGCCATTTTCGGTACGGATATCCTGGTGCTGGCGATGAAAATCTTCGTTCATTTCGGTGAAGCGTACGGCTGGATATCCTTGTTGTAGAAAAGGGATATGATCGCCGCCGCGCAGGTAGCGGTCGCGGCGATAGATGAGTTTTACGTTTAAATAATCGACATATTTTTCGGCAGTTTCTTTGATATAACGAGCTAGTTCGCGTGAGGGGCTATCATTCTCGCCGCCCAAAGAGATCATGCCGGCGATCTGTTTGTCGTTTCCTGAAGCTGTTGTTGGAATCCCTTCACTAAATACGCGTACGTGCGTGTTGTCCCTCAGATCATTTTCCATGCCATGGCTATTACCTACAATATCGTTATTCAGCATGGCATCCACGTTCCAGTTCTCAGCTTTGGCGCGTTTAGCCACGTGAGTCGAGCCTAACAAACCCTGCTCCTCTCCTGCCACTGCCATAAAAATGATAGTGGCCGGGAATTGCCGCTTTGCCATCACCCTGGCAATTTCCATCGATACCGCAGTGCCTGATGCATCGTCGTCGGCTCCGGGCTCATCACCTTCCGGACTCATGATATCTGATCTTCGCGAATCGTAGTGCCCTGAAACGATATAGACCCTTGTATCTTTCTGATCTGTGCCTTTTAATATAGCTAATACGTTTTTCAGTTTTACCGGCTTGTCTACCCGTTCGCCTTTGGGCTGTGTTAGTGTATCAAACTGCACAGTCATCCTGCCATGTGATTCTGTCGCATACCGTTCGTATTCTGATTTGATCCAGTTTCGTGCGGCACCAATGCCCGCGGTTTTGCTGGTGGTGTCGCCTAAGGTATGGCGCGATTTAAAACTTACCAGCTTGCGGATAATTACCTCTATATTTTTTGCCGACACTTCATCCGCCATTTGTTTGATAGCCGGATCTTGCTTAACGGTGGTTTGCGCCATAGCAGGCAGGCAAAAGAATAAGGGAAGGATAAATTTTAAGTACCTCATAAGTTTGAAATAACAACTAAAAAATCTGCGACCGAAAATTCGAAATCAAAAATCCGAAATTCGAAATCAAATTATTCTTCTTCGTTCAATACTTCCATTACGTTGCCGGGCTGTTTAAAATTACTGCGTACAAAATGGCACCAGTCGCACTCTTCCTTGCCGCAGCCTGTATTAAAATCATGTGCCTGTATCTTTTGATAAACAGTTCGTATCTGTTCGCGAACAATGGCAGTATCCTCCGGAGTGATCAATATCTTCTCATTGCGATATTCGCCCTCGCTTACAGGCTCTACAAAATCGAATTGGGTGCCAATTACCTGCCAGTCTTTAGTGCGGTCGTTTTCGATCAGCAATTTATAGAATACCGCCTGCCGCCAGTAATCACCCCCATTAGGCTGCTTGTCATCGGGACGGGATAACTTGTCTTTGGCATTTTTGAATTTACCGGTTTTGTAGTCCACAACGGTAACTTCTTTGCCGGTAAACTCCACCTTATCCAGGTTACCTTTTACCGGTACGCCATCGATCTCGATATTTTTGATCGACAGTTCCACCAGGGCAATCTTATTCCAGTTCAGGATATTCAGCTCATAAAATGCCGGTAATATTTTGGCGCCATAATCAAGACGTAGTTTGAACTCCTCTTTGGTGAACGAATCGCGGTTGCGGTACATGTAGATGCGGAAGTCCTCCATAAACTCCTCGGTTGGAGGGAATTCATCATCATTATCTTTCAATTTACGGAAGGCTTTTTTCAATGCATCGTGCACCGATGAACCGAAGGTTGCGGATGGGCTCTTTCCCGCCGGCACCCTGATCAAACACTGGAAATAGAATCGTAGTGGGCAATCGAGGTAATTGCTGAGGTGCGTAACCGACAGTGTATAATTTTGTAGTAGCTGGTTAATATAGTTAGTGTCGATCAGTTCGATCTTCGGTTTATCATCCGCGTTAAACTGGGTGGCATAAAAATCAAACATACCTTCTTCGCTCAATCGCGGGTATTCGACTTTTAAATGCGTATTGGCCAATATCTCGCCTACAAACTGTGACGCTTCCTGATCCTTTCCATTTTTTTCCTTACTTGCATAGGAAATTACCAGATGCTGTTTTGCGCGCGTCAAAGCAACATAAAACAAACGGCGCGACTCTTCTTTTTGCGCAATATCATCGTCACCACCTTGCGTTAACGTATCCGGGAAACTGAAACCGTTATTCCGCCCCTTGCTGTCCCATGTCTTTTTATCGCAGCCGATCAAAAACACGTGTTCAAACTCAAGGCCTTTAGAACCATGTGCGGTCAGGAAATTAACGCCATTTTCTGAGTAGATCACCTGTGTCAGCGCCAGCCTGATATTGTTTTCCTTCATCAAATCGATGGTAGCAATCAGGTCCTTGATCCGGATATCGGGATTTTTGCGGCTCTCGTCTTTCAGGAAGTCAAAGAAATTAGTCAGCACCTGCATATACCAGCCTTTGTCCGGCTGCAGCATAATATACCGGAGAATACCCATTTTCGATATCATTTCCTGGAACAGTTGCTGCAAGGTAACGCTTGCCGAAGCCTGCAAAAGATCATCGATATGCGTCGCCAGGTATTTCATCTCCTGGTTTTTTGGCGTATCGAATAAACTTGCTTGAGCCGGCATTTTCAACTCACTGATATATCGGCGCAACGAAGTCTTTGGCTCGCCATTATTTGAGGTTTTATAATTGGCGGTCGCCACGGCGATGCTCGCCTTTGCAGCTTCAATCGGTGGAATGCTAAAGAAATCATAATGCATAATCTCAAAAAGCAACTCATCGCCACTGTAAGGCGAATCCAGCTCCATTGCCAGGTAGCGCAGGATATTGATGATCTTCTCGCCAAAAGGAAGCGTCAGAATATCGATCTTACGTCGGGTATTGACGGCAATCTTTTTGCCATCCAGGTATTGGAGCAGCTCCTCAACCTGGCTGTGATTCCGATAAATGACAGCAATTTCTCCGGCCAGAGTGCCTCCTCCGATCAACGTTTTGATCTGGTCGGCTATATGGACCAGTTCCTGCGCCGGGTTCTCATACTCCCGTATTGTAGGCGCAACCTTCAGATTGTTGAAACGCGGATGCGAAGATTGTAAATTCTTATCCAGGTTTAGCTGTCCGGTCAGGCGCTCGCGATTATTTGCAATAAGCGCTTTGGATACATCAAGAATGTGCTGGTTGGAGCGATAGTTTTCTTTGAGTACAACCGTTTTCAGGGTATTGACATAATCGCCTGCAAAATCCAGTATGTTCTTCATGTTTGCACCCTGGAATTTGAAGATCGACTGGTCATCGT
>JAICXZ010000253.1 GCA_025934475.1 Mucilaginibacter sp.
TAACTTTTTTAACCTCTATAACTTTTTTAACTTTTTTAACCTCTATAACTTTTTTAACTTTTTTAACCTCTATAACTTTTTTAACTTTTATAACCACATCAACCAATGAGCTACTCCACCTTCGAAACCGAATTCCGTGTCCGTCCGGACGACATCGACATGTTTCAGCATGTGCATAACAGCAAATATTTTGATTATGTGCTGGCTGCCCGTTATGATCAGATGGAGCGCTGCTACGGCATGGCGATGGAGAAATTTATGGAGCGTGGGTTTGGCTGGGTGGTGCGTACTGCGCATGTAGACTACAAACGCGCCTTGACTATGGGCGATTACTTCATCGTGAAGACTGGTATCGATAGTATCGATGACAAAGGCTGCAGGGTAAAATTCACCATCACTAATAAAGCTACCGGCAAAGTTTGCTGTGATGGGTGGTTTGATTATACGATGATTGAAATGCAAAGTGGCCGGGCGGCGAGGATACCAGAGGATATTGTGGAGCACTACCTTATTTGATATGCAAATTTCGGATGTGCAAATGAATTTAATTACTCGTGTTCGAACATCGGGCTAAAGTAACCAAAAGCAGGATTGCACTACCCACCCACCAACTGACAGTGATCTAATCTGTTAGTTTCATATTTTTATATACGGCAAGACGGCTTTGAACGCTACAGCCAAAATTTAGTCGAAGCATCGAAAGTTTTATTCATCGATTTCGAACGCAGGGTTGTGAGCAATCTCCCAAAGGTGCCCGTCCAGGTCTTTAAAATAGCCACCATAGCCACCCCAAAAGGTGTTTTGCGCGGGTTTTATAATTGTTGCGCCTGCTTTTTCGGCTTGCTTCATGATCATATCGACTTCTTCTTCGGCATTTACAAGGTGCCCGATAGAAAATTCAGTTGCGCTTTCGGGTTGTTGTTCTAATCCGCTGTCCCAGGCCAGATTTTCCCGTTGGTAAAGGGAAAGCATCAACCCACTGCTCAAGTTGAAAATAACCACTGCGCCACGTTCAAATTCGGTGCCTATGATACCTTGTGTCTGCCAGCCAAACCCATCTCTGAGAAACTTTAAAGATTTTTCGAGGTGTTTTACGCCAAGCGTCAAAAAGTTTATGCGTTGCTTCATAATCCAAAAGCAATTCGTGATAGAAAAAGTTTCCTTCGGCGGTGCACCTTTCGAATCCGAAAATTAAATCCGGGATGGCGCTAAACCGTATTGTTTCTTAAAGACAAATGAAAAGTGTGAAAGATCTTCGAAACCCAAGTCGAGATAAACATCGGATGCTGCTTTCCCTTTTTCTTTGATCAGAAAATAAGCTTCCTGCAATCGACGTTGCTGCAGCCAGCGACTGGGTGTGTTATGAAACAGCTTTTCGAAATCGCGCTTGAACGTGGCCAGGCTGCGGCCGGTTAAATAAGCAAACCTTTCCAAACCGACGTTGAAATGATAGTTTTTATTCATAAATGCTTCCAGGTCGATCTTGCCTGGCTCGCTGAAATCAAATAGAACCTCTTTCAACTCGGGATTTATTTTTAAGAGCAGCATAGCTGCTTCTTTCAATTTAAGGTCGATCAGTGGCTCATTATCTTCTGCCTTAAGCTCTGAGTAAGGTTCAATGGATTCAAAATAGCTTTTATATAAAGCGTTAGGCTTGAGCTCAAGAACCGCATTGCCATCGATGCGATTTTCGGCTTTGTAACCTGTTTCGATACTTAAATTCCGTAAAAATGGCTGACCAAACCGGACGGAGAAAGACTTGAACTCCCCTCCTTCAGGCGGCAGCTTGTTGAACTTTATCAAATGATTTCTCCGGCCAAAGCGGAAGTCACCCGGCTGAAAAACATATTCTTTATTACCATCATTCATGATCATGGTGCCCGATAGCTGGTAGGTAAACACGTGCTCGGGTATAAATTGCTCACCTTCCCTGCTGCGGGTGACGTAGCAGGAATAGGCGATTGGGGATATTTTAGTTTCTGCGGGCATTGTTCAAAATTAAGAGAAAAAAGCGAGGCGGAAGGCGCGTGGCGCGTGGCGTTAGATTTTTGAAAATCCGATATTACGCCCTTCGCCCCCCGCCATGCGCCTTGCCAATTGTTTTATGACTTCTTCGCTGAGAAAAATGATCTGCCCAAATCCGTCTGGGTAAAATCAATCGCATCGTCGGCATTGGTGGAGGCGCTAACTTCCTCCCATTTTTCCATTTCCTGGCGACGGTTAATATCGGCCTGCTTTATTAAATGGACGGCTTCGCTTCCCAGAATGAGGTGAACCGGAGGCGCTGGATTTTCGGCAAGGTCGATCATTACTTTAGCTGCCTTAGCCGGATCGCCCATGGGTACAAACTGATCGCTGCTAAAAAGTGCGATGCGTTTTCCTACAGTTTCTTCATAGCCATCGATATGGGGTGCATAGCTCATGGAGTCGCGGGCCCAATCGGTACGAAAACCACCCGGTTCAACGCTGGTAACAAATATTCCCAAGGGAGCCACTTCCTTGGCCAACGCTTCTGTATAACCGCCCAAACCGAATTTGGCGGCCTGGTAGATAGTCAGGCCTGGATTGCCTACCCTTCCTCCTACCGAACTGATCTGTAAGATGTGGCCCGAACGCTGCCGGCGCATGTGAGGCAATACCGCACGGGTAACCTCGATAGGCGCGTACAGATTTGTTTCGAGCTGACTGCGCACCTGCTCATCGGTATAACCTTCGGATGCACCCATGATGCCGAATCCTGCATTGTTAACCAACACATCTATGCGGCCAAACTTTTCGATAGTGCTTTCAATTGCTTTTGCTATTTGCGACTTGTCTGTCACATCAAGCTTTACCGGGAAAATACTATCCGGGTATTGTTCAACAAGTTCTTTTAATGCCTCGGGATTACGTGCCGTAGCGGCTACTTTGTAACCATTGGCCAACACTGCTTCTGTCAGGCTCCTTCCCAATCCACGGGAACTACCTGTTATAAACCAAATTTTTGTCATCATCTTTATTGTTTTGATAAAACAAAGTTCGTGGTAAAACGGTGGCAGCGCTTTGTTAAAAAGCTCAAATTACTTTGTTAAAAAGCTCATTGGTATTTATCGGAAGTAAGACATCAACTGAAATTTTATTTTTTTTCAAATTTGACCCAACGTTTGCGCAACTGCCTGCGATGATGCAATAAAAAGACATTAAAACTTTATCGAAAGAATTATGAAAAACACCGCTTATTTCTTACTCGCATCATTCGCATCGGCGCTCCTTTTCCTCGGATGTCAGAAATCGGAACTCGCAACACCGTCCAAAAACACAAAGCTGCAAAGCCTGAAGCTGGCCTCGGCGTTAAAACTTACGGCTAGTCAGCTCACCGTCGGAAGGGACACCGCTGACACCCTAACAGTCACCGGCCTAAGCAAAACGGATTCTGTAAGGTGGTCGATCACGCCGCCGGGACACTCCAATATTATCCAGCAAAGTGCCAGCCGCCTCATTGTTTCTTTCACAACAACCGGCACCTTCAACGTAAAAGCGATAGTAAACAGCAAGGATACGCTTGCGGCTTCAATCAAGGTGGATACGGTGGGATCGGGTTTACCACAGTCCAATGTTCCCTTCCAGGCCGGAGATCAACTTATTATTACGCCTTCAATTTATAAGGGCATGACGCCCGACAGCACGGGCATACTATTTAGCGCTCACACTGCCGACACATACAGTTGTCTTAATAGTGTGATACATGCAAGCTGGAGCGATTATGGCAACAGTTTTAGCATCAACTATATAGATGTGGTGCAGCCCAACGGAGGCTGGTGTATGGTGGGTTCCCGAGCTCTGTCGCTAAATTCATTTTTCCAGCAAAACCCGGCAAGTCCGTACCTGGTGAATGGCACCTATCCACTTACAATAGTTTTTGGAGCAACTACTTATAAAGGAAAAATAATTGTGACGGGCAATGCGATCAAATTTGATTGGAACTATACTTCGGGCGTTACTTTCACAGTGAAACAGATAAGTCGATAAAAATATACTCTGGCTCAAAAAGATCAGTCGGATTGACGGCTGATCTTTTTTGAGTTTAAACATAAACAGCACATATATGAAAAAATAATTACTTTAACAGACAAACCTTATACCCTATGATCTGCGTGCTAACCGTGTTTTGGATAAATTCAAAATGAAGCTTTCCGGAACGCAAGCAAAGAAATTGGTTAAAGGCTGTGTGGCAAATAACCGCACAGACCAGGAAACCTTATACAAAATGTTTCATGGAGACATGCTGCGAGTATGTTACACTTATTTGCCCGACAAAGAGTTAGCCCGGGAGGCATTCAATACGGCATTTTTGAAAGTGTTTCAATCGATCAAAAATTTTGACGCCGAAAAAGGCGAATTGGGCGGATGGATACGTAAGATCATGATCCATACCTCGATTGACCTTTGCCGCAAAGAATTAAAGTTTAGGCAGATGACCGATACCAATGATATGGAAGATGAAATATTCATTGAGCCGTCGGTACTGGAAAAACTATACTTTGAGGATATCATATCAGAGATACGAACGCTGCCCTTTGCCACCCAGATGGTATTTAACCTGTATGTACTGGACGGCTATAGCCATAAAGAAATTGGCGAACAGCTCGACATCAATGAAGCGACATCGCGATGGCATCTATCTGATGCAAAAAAACGCCTGAAAGAGCGACTCGGTAACCTGCCGGGAGAAAGGAGGATCAAAACAGCATGAAGGCTTCCGAATATTTGAAACGCTGGCGGGAAAAACGCGGGGAATGGCGAATTGATGATAATGCCGATGCCGATTGGGGGCAAATGTCGTCGCTGCTGGACGAACATATGCCTGTGAAAGATGATGACGACCCGGCCGCGGGTCGCCGATTCAGGTTACTGCCTATAATGTTTATATCGATCTCTGCAGCTGCTATGGTTTTTGTGACCTCCAAAGTGGTACGACATGAATGGGCAGCTACGAAAAAGAGCCATAAGCACTATCGTAGTGCACCACTTGATAAAAAAATGGCTGACTCATCCAAAATACAATATAACGATGTAGACAGCTCGGGTTTTCCGGGTGACAGTACTTCTATGGATCAGAAAAACAATATGAAGGCCGTCGACAGTGTAAGAAACGCCCCTGTTGGCCAATTAACGGAAAGTGTGACTGCGGCTGGTGCGCACACAAAATCCTCTGCGGTGATTCCAAATAATAATGAGAGGGGTAATAAACCTGGCAATTCTGGTAAGGAAAACCACTTGGATAACAAAAATACCAGTGGCTTACTTGCAGGTACGCGCAACATGGAGACAAGCTCGATCAACACAGGATCGAACAACCGAAGCCACAACGTGCAATCATTTACAGATAAGACCAGGGTACAGTTGCAGGCCCAAAAGAATTATTATCCTGATAAAAGCACTTTGTTGTTAGGCGAACCTTTTCAAAGTTTGAATTTTAATATGCCACAGGCAACAACACTTTTTATCGGGTATCCGCATTCTAACCTTGTCCTGGCGCCACTTGATAAAAGCAAAATAAAAAACGGGCCCTCTAGCCCCGCTTCCAAATCAAAATCGGCGGGAAATTCGCCGCTTGAA
>JAICXZ010000320.1 GCA_025934475.1 Mucilaginibacter sp.
ACCGCAAGGACCACAATACGGAAATCTTGTTGGAAGAAATGAGCGGCAAGGAATTTCACGAGCTGCTGCCCGACACTTTGAACCAAAGCTGGCGAAGCTATGTAAATCAACCCGGTTTCTTCCGCGATCTGAAAGTGATGCCGGGAGCCTACGAAGTATTGCCCCAACTTTGCGAAAAATATGATGTTTATATCGTTTCGGCGGCGATGGAGTTCAAACATTCGCTGGTGGATAAACTTGACTGGCTGAACGAGCATTTCCCGTATATCGACTGGAAGCATATTATCTTTTGCGGTCATAAGATTGTGGATGTGCAGATCATGATGGACGACCGTATCCGAAATTTTGCCGGATTTCATGGCAGGTCCATCCTGTTTTCCTCGCCGCACAACCACTTGATAACCGAATACGAACGGGTAGATACCTGGCAGGAGGTCGCCGATAAATTATTGTAATATAATCTTTAGTTAAAAAAACTTAATTTTATACAGCTCGAGAACTTGGAACAAATCTATGCTAACTGACCTTCTTGCTGCGCTCAGCGATTGCGTCTGGGCATTTGACGTTGACGCTCAAGCCTACGTTTTTATAAGCCCAAGCGTCCATGCCGTCCTCGGGTATTCTCCCAAAGATTTTCAGCAAAACAAAGAGCTGCTTACCGAAATCATCGATCCCCGCGATCGTGAAGAAGTGCAATTAACATTTTCAAAACCTGGCGGCGATGGATGGACCGAGCATACTTACCGCATTGTTACTAAAAGCGGCAAGGGCAAGTGGATCAGTCATCAAAAACGGCAAATAACCGATGAAAAAACCGGGCATGCTGTTTCACTGAATGTTATAAAAGATGTTTCGGACCAGAAGATGGTCAATTATAAAATGCACGAGGCGCTTGGCGATTTCAACATCTTGTTCAATGATAATCCCACCCCAATGTGGATCTATGAGCTGCCCTCGTTAAGGATATTAAAAGTTAATGAATCGGCAATACAGCATTATGGCTACAGCGAACGTGAATTCCTGAATATGACCATCAGGGATGTGCGTCCACGTTTTGACATAGCAAAATTTAACGAGTACCTGTACCAAAAAGCTATCCCAGAGTTTCGCCTCGACGGATTCAACAACGCAGGCGTATGGCGCCACCAGAATAAGGCCGGCGAGATCGTTTATGCCGAAATCACCGGGCACGAGATCCGTTATGATAATAAAAGGTGCCGCGTGATCATTGCCGCAAATGTGACACGCCAGGTGTTGCAGCAGGAGGAAATGAAACGTCGTGAGCAATTTCTCACTTCACTTATTGACTCACAGACCAATTTTTTATTTCGTATTGATGCCAAAGGTATTTTCACATTTGCTAACAAGCAGTTTCTGAAGGTATTGGGGTATAAAAAAACCGACCTGGTTGGAAAGCATTTTTCGACAATTGCGTTCGAGGAAGATATCGCCGGCTGTGAGCAGGCCCTCGCAAGTTGCCTTAAGACCCCTGGTAAGGTGGTAAACCTGCAATGCCGTCAAAAGGATAAGGATGGCAATACACTCAAAACCAAATGGGAGCTGGTTTCCATTATTAATGAACAGGGTTTGGCAATCGAAATACAGGGTGTAGGCCAGGATACCAGCCAAAATGCACCGGTAGACAAAGACGCCTTAAAAGCCAACGAAGCAATGATGTGGACCAAAAATAACTTGGAGGCCCTCATCAACAACACCGTCGATCTCACCTGGTCCATAGACAGGGAAGGTAAGTACGTTTACATGAACTCGGCTTATCGCAAGCGTATTGTTGACAGCACAGGGGCCGAACCCAAAGAAGGTGATGACGCTTACATACAATCAGGCGCGACCGAAGAGGTAAGAAAAGAGTGGCGGTCCTATTACAAACGGGCGCTATCCGGCGAGCGTTACGTAGTGCACCATGACACAACTGAACCTGTGACCCAAAAAGTACGCCATTTTGAAGTGAGCTTTAACCCCATGTACCGGGATTCGAAAGACGAGATCATTGGCGTGGGTTGTTTTGCGCGGGATATT
Source organism: Mucilaginibacter sp. (assembly GCA_025934475.1). Classification (GTDB taxonomy): domain Bacteria; phylum Bacteroidota; class Bacteroidia; order Sphingobacteriales; family Sphingobacteriaceae; genus Mucilaginibacter. The sequence continues at coordinate 2,038 of JAICXZ010000320.1, forward strand.
ACGGATATAATGGACACCGAAGCGGCTCTGATCAAGCAAAACGAACAGCTCCGGAATATTGCGTCGCTAAGCTCGCATGAACTACGCAGGCCGGTTGCCAGCATGCTGGGACTAATGAATATTATGGACCGCGAAAACTTCGATAATCCGGATAATGCTCAAATAATCGAGCATATGTTCACCGTGACCAAAGAAATAGATGAGGTTATTCACCAGATAGTGAACAACACCTTTATCGACAATAAATTTTCGTTATAACGAAAGCATTTCCACCAAACGAAGCATATTGGGGTCAATATCCGTATTGTGTTTGGCTGCGTGCTCAAAAGGCGTAAAGGCAATCTCGTCGTTAAGCAGACCCACCATTTCGCCGCGATAACCAGCCAACAGTGCTTCCACTGCTGCAACACCCACGCGACTCGCCAAAACACGGTCCATGCAAGTTGGTTTGCCGCCACGCTGAATGTGGCCCAATATCGAAACGCGTGTATCCAGGTGCGGGAATTTTTCTTTTACCTGGGCGCCTATCTCAAATGCTTTGCTTTCCTCGCCTTCCCCTTCACCAACTATCACAATGCGCGAAGTTTTATCCTTGCGGCCATTTTCGAGCCTATCGAACAATCTTTCTACATTGAATTTGCTTTCAGGAATCAAAATACCTTCGGCACCGGCAGCTATACCAGTGCGCAATGCGATCATGCCCGAATCACGACCCATCACTTCAATAATAAACAAGCGGTCATGCGATTCAGCTGTATCACGTATTTTATCAACGGCATTGATTACTGTATTGATAGCAGTATCGTAACCAATAGTGAAATCGGTACCTTTCAGATCATTATCGATAGTACCGGGCAGGCCAATGATTGGAATGTTGAACTCGTCGCCTAAAGTTTTTACGCCGCGGAAAGTTCCGTCGCCTCCAATAGCGATCAGTGCATCAACATTAAATTTTTTGATCTGCTCATAAGCAGCCTGGCGACCTTCAGGCCTCCTGAATTGAGCACTGCGGGCAGTTTTAAGGATAGTTCCGCCGCGCTGTATAATATTAGATACCGACTTGCGGTTCATTTCGTAGAAATCACCACTGATCATTCCCTCAAAACCGCGCCGTATCCCTGTAACTTTTAAATCGTGAAATAAAGCTGTACGTACCACTGCCCTAATGGCAGCATTCATGCCTGGCGCATCACCGCCGGAAGTAAAAAGTCCGATATTCTTTATCTGGGCCATCGTATTAACAGGCAACTCAGAACTGCCCCAAAATAAGTAAACGCAAAAATTAACTCTACCTTATCGATCGTGTCTGTGGGACACTATCAAATAATTGCGCGAAGTTACATTAATTTTTGACTCAGTGACTGTTTTGATATGCTTTTAAGCCGCTATCCAGAAAATTAATATAATTCTCAACGCTGTAATTGGCACCCTGCGGCGGCACCAGCACATTACCATTGCTGTCCGTGATAACATAAAGTGGCTGCGAATTGGTGTTGAAGTCCTTTGCTTCATAATCACTATTCTTCCCGCCTATTGTTTTTATGAGTTTGCCACTGTAAGCAGAGGTATATTGATCCGATGCCGGTAAATCCGTCTTTTCGTCCACATAAAGCTCCAGCAGGACAAAATCGTTTTGCATCCTTTTGGTAACCTGGGGATCAGACCACACGCTATTTTCCATTTTGCGGCAATTAGGGCAATTCCATCCGGTAAAGTCTATCAAAACAGGTTTTTTTAACTCTTTAGACACTTGCAGAGCCTGTTCAAAATCATACCATTCGTTAAGACCGGCATGCTTACCCCGCTTGAAAATGTCCTCGTATTTTTTTTCTTTAATTGAAACATCTTGCCCAGGGGCGGCGGAGCCTGACGCAGCAATTCTCGACAAATCGAAATCCTGAGTAGCCGGGGGCGGCAAAAAACCACTGATTACCTTAAGCGGAGCACCCCACAAACCAGGAATCATATAAATGACAAAAGAAAATACGATGATAGCAATGAATGTTCTTGGTACCGAAAGAGAGCTGTGTTCGCTATCGTGAGAGAACTTGATTTTTCCAATCAGATACAAAGCCAAAAGGAGTCCAATTGCTATCCAAAGTGACAAAAATACCTCGCGATCAAACCAGTTCCAATGATAGGCCAGGTCTACATTAGATAAAAACTTTAAGGCGAATGCCAACTCGAGGAAACCTAAAACTACCTTCACACTATTTAGCCAGCCGCCAGACTTTGGCAAACTTTTTAGAAGCGATGGGAACAGCGCAAACAATGTAAATGGCAGTGCCAAAGCCAGTGAAAACCCAAACATACCTAGTGCCGGACCCAAGCGGTCGCCTTTAGATGCGGCATCGACCAGCAGGGACCCGATGATAGGGCCCGTACATGAGAACGACACTACCACCAGGGTGGAGGCCATAAAAAATATCCCAATGATGCCTCCTTTATCTGAGTTGGCATCGAGCTTATTAGCTAATGAACTGGGTAAGGTTATTTCGAAAGCGCCAAGGAATGATATACCAAAAACAACAAGTAGCAGGAAAAAGAAAAGGTTAAATACTCCATTTGTAGCTAAAGCGTTTAAGGCATCTGATCCAAAAAGCAGGGTGATTACGAGGCCCAGCGAAACATAAATAACGATGATCGACAGGCCATAAATTGAAGACTGAAAAATACCTTTTGCCCTGTTGTCGCTTTTTTTGGTAAAAAAGCTAACTGTTAACGGAAGCATCGGGTAAATACAAGGCATCAACAATGCCAAAAAGCCCCCCAATAAACCGGCAATGAACACTTGCCAAAGAGTTTTAGGTTTTTCCTTTGCCTGGACCGATGCTGTGCTTTTGGCCTTTTTTGCCTGTTCTACCGCCTGTTTTTTTTTAGCAGCGATAAAACTGTCCTGCGTGAAGAACGTAGAGCGGTGCTCCGTGCCGCC
>JAICXZ010000276.1 GCA_025934475.1 Mucilaginibacter sp.
AGCATAATATGAAGGTATTAATTGCCGGTTCCAATAGCTACATCGCAACCCACCTTATTCCGTATCTAACCGAAAAAGGGCACGAGGTTGTTTGTGTAGCAAGAGATAAGAAATACTTTTCGTCCAAAAATAAAATCAAGGGAATTACCGTGCTCAACGGTGATCTGTTGCGTTCGCGCAGTATAGATCCATTTCCAGAGGATGTCGATGTGGCTTTTTACCTGGCCAACCGGCTTACTCAAACCTCGGGCTTTGCCGGACTGGAAGCGCTTTCGGCGCAAAACTTTATGGATGCGCTGAATAGGACGCAGTGCCGCCAGTTAATTACCACCGGTGAGCTTAACAATCCAACCAGGGACCATATCGAAAACATCCTTGCGAGCGGTAAAGCCGCACTGACTGGTTTGCAAACGTCGATGGTGATCGGAGATGGCAGCATCGCGATGGACCTTTTCGACGCTTTAACACGCAATACCCCGATTGTGATCACCAATGCCTGGGCCGAGGCGAAGATACAACCGGTTTACATCGACGATGTATTGGCCTATTTGAATGATTGTTTGTTGAATAGGTCTACATACAATCACAAGCTTGATATCTGCGGCTCGCAGATACTTACTTTTAAACAAATGATGCTAATATACATTGCGATGTACAAGGCCGACAACAGACCCAACATCGTGATATTGCCTTCGCTTAATGCGAGGCTGGCATCATACCTGGCGAATTTTCTTTCCCCTATCAATTATCCTGAGGCCCAGAGTCTACTCGAGAATCTCAAATATGATTCGGTTTCCTGCGACAATTCGATCAATGATATTCTGCCCCGCGAATGCGTTACTTTCAAGGAGTCGCTAAAGCTGATCCACGACAAGGACGAGCGCGTTGTTCACGCATAATCACTAATTTCGGGAACCATGATGAGCAATCAGTCTAAACATATATTAGTGACTGGTGGTACCGGTGCTGTTGGCAAACACCTGACCAACCTTTTATTGAAAAATGGATATCAGGTTAGTCATTTAAGCCGAAACCGGGGCACCGATCCGCGGATAAAAACATTTTTGTGGGACGTACCTAAAGGGCAGATCGATGAGCAATGCATCGATGATGCTGACGTCATCATTCACCTCGCCGGAGCCGGAATAGCCGATGAACGCTGGAACGACGAGCGCAAAAAAGAGCTGATGGACAGCCGGGCCCAATCTATCAAACTCATTTATGACCTGATGCGAAGAAAGCCAAATAAGGTTACCAGGATCATCTCTGCAGCAGCTATCGGTTATTATGGCGACCGCGCCGATGACGTTTTGACTGAAGAAAGCGCACCCGGTCAGGGATTTATGCCCGAATGCTGCATTGCCTGGGAAAAGGCTGTGGACGAAGGCAAGGCATTGGGATTAAGTATCACAAAGTTTCGCACTGGAGTCGTGCTCGATAAAAATGAAGGCGCACTGCCTCAAATGGCAAAACCAATAAAATTTTTCGTGGGAGCGCCACTTGGTACTGGCAAACAATGGGTACCCTGGATACACTGGGCAGATGTGGCCGGCATGTACTTATTTGCACTTGAGCATGATCAACTGCAAGGCGTATTTAATATGGCTGCGCCGAATCCAGCAACTAATCAGCAACTAATGAAGGCCATTGCCCGGCAATTGCATCGCCCTTTGTGGCCAATTAAGGTGCCGGCTTTTATTTTTAAAATGTTAATGGGCGAAATGAGCACGCTTGTATTAGGCAGCACAAGGGTATCGCCACAAAAGATTAAAGATGCCGGCTACCAGTTTCAATATCCTGATTTGGGCGAAGCGTTAAAAGATATTTATGGATAAGAAGACACCGGTCGACATATTTTGGTTCCGGCGCGATCTCCGCCTGCATGATAATGCCGGATTGTATCACGCGCTGAAGGGGCCAAATCCTGTGCTCTGTGTCTTCATATTCGACCGGGATATTTTGGATAAGCTCGAAGATAAGGATGATGCCCGGGTCACCTTCATCCATCAAACTATAGAGGAGCTGAACAAGGAGCTAAAAAAACACGATAGCGCTTTACTGGTCAAATACGACAAAGCTGAAGATGCCTGGGCGGAACTTGTGAAAGAGCACCAGATAGAAACTGTTTATACCAATCACGATTACGAACCTTACGCGCAGAAACGAGATGAAGCGATTGAAGTACTCCTCAAAAAGCATGGTATCGCTTTCAAAGCTTATAAAGACCAGGTAATATTTGAAAAGAACGAAGTGGTGAAAGATGACGGCCAGCCTTATACCGTTTATACGCCTTATATGCGTAAGTGGCATCAGAAATTAAACCCATTCTATCTTAAATCTTACCCAACGGAAAAATATCTGCTCAACCTGCACAAACATAAGGGACATCAAATCCAATCACTCAAATCCATGGGATTTGAAAAAAGCGGCTGCGAGTTTCCGGATCAGCATTTTGAGGGCCTGATAAAAGATTACGCCAAAACCCGGGATTTCCCGGCGATATATGGCACCACCCATATCGGGCTGCATCTTCGATTCGGCACGGTAAGCATACGCGAGCTAGCTTCAAAGGCTAATGCACAGCACGAAAAAACATGGCTCAACGAGTTAATCTGGCGGGAATTTTATATGATGATCCTTTATCATTTCCCAAAAACTGCCGACCATGCTTTCAGACCGGATTACGACCGCATTAAATGGGTAAACGACGAAAAGCAGTTTAAAGCCTGGTGCGAGGGCAGAACAGGCTATCCGCTGGTAGACGCCGGTATGCGCGAACTTAACGCCACAGGCTATATGCATAACCGTGTACGGATGATAGTTGCAAGCTTCCTGGCAAAAGATCTACTGATCGATTGGCGCTGGGGAGAACGTTACTTTGCCCGAAAGCTGTTGGATTATGAAATGGCCAGCAATGTAGGCAACTGGCAATGGGCCGCAGGCTCGGGTACCGATGCTGCGCCGTATTTTCGGATTTTCAACCCTGATTCACAAGCCAAAAAGTTTGACCCCGACCTGGCTTACATAAAAAAATGGGTTCCGGAGTATGCTGACTTCAGCAAATATCCAAAACCCATTATTGATCATGCCTTTGCACGTGAACGGTGTTTGAAGGCTTTTAAGTATGCGTTAAGTAACTAACATTGAACTAGTAAGCATAAAACACCATACCTTTTGCCACGTAGCCATCGGGTATTGTTGGATCAGTTGAATAGTAATAGTCTCCCGAATTATAAAACTCGTATATAGGGACTAATAAGGCGCCACCATGGGGAGTGTATCCTATAATTCCTTCTAAATGGAAGCCACTTGGAGCGGTCGCATCAATTGCATAATAATGCGTAGCTGTAGCAGTGTTATAAAATCTATAAACAGCTCGACTATAAGCACCCGTTGTTATATTCGGATTACCAGTGGCATCTAATCCACCTATCACGCGTTGTTGAACCCAGCCATCCTTGCCGCTGCCAAGTTCGTTGGGGTCGGTGGTGTAAAAATGTCTGTGAATTGTAGAATTCCAGTACTGATAGATAGTGAGTTGTTGAGCTTGTAAGCTTTGGGTAAATCCCGTCAAACAGAAAAACAAAGCAATAAAGAGTGTTTTTTTCATAAATGTGTTTTTCCTGCAAAGGAAAAAAAACTCCACTTTTTGTCAACCCGTGAAAACACCCTTTTTTAATTCGCTTTACGAATAAAATAAATGCTTTTAATTTGCATTCGTCACTCCTGTAACCTGCACATCAAATCTCAGACAAGACGCTGCCGCTACAGTACCTGCGTCACCGGTAAAACCGCCATTCCCATAAGCAAGCCTCGACGGGATAAGCATCGAAATAGAGCCACCGCCATGACCAAGCAGTAAAAGTCCATTCCTAAATCCCGTCGTAAGCGGGGTTAAATCTCCAAATGTCTGCGTCGAACTAGTTGTATTTGGAGCGATTGGCGTTGGGGCATAGATATCGGTAAAATAACTATTGTTAAGCAATTGGCCGGTATAATGCATGGTTACTGAAGAATTGATATCTATAGCATTTGGCCCGGTTGGCGGTACGGTGATCTTATACCACATTCCTTTGGCTTCACCGGTTTGAACCTGCGTATAGCCTGTCAGGTTGTTTGCGGCCATATACTTGGTAATGGCCAAATCGTCATATGCAGCCTGGTTAGGAACGATATATACCGTATAATCAAGGCATTGATTACCGGCTATGCGCCCGTTAACCACGGTACTGCTACCGCTGCCGGCGCCGGCAAGGCCGTAACCTAAATGAGAGGGTACCAATATGCGTATTTTGGTCCCCCTGTATTTGGCTGCATTGTGCAGTGCCAGTTGCAGGCCGGTTGGCACTATGTGCCCCAAATAACCAAAATAATGGTCAGTAACGGTATCCGTGTTATTGTATAGGCCGTCGAAAGTTCTTAGCGTGTAGGTGTAAGCCACCGTATCGGGATAATCCAGCGGAGCCCCGGTACCTTGCTCTATTATTTTATAATAGACTCCGGAAGTATCGCCACCGGTGGTATCGCGCACCATCCCTGTTATACCGTTTGCTGCAATATAATTTAGGATTTGCTGTTTATCATATTCCTTGATGCCAACCATGTTCGAATTTTTCCTGCATGAGGTTAAGCCGGCAATGACAGAAATTACTAAGAGCGTAAAAAAAGTATGTTTCATTTAAAAATTAGTTCATTATATCATAAAGCTGCACCGTGAAGTCCAATACGGCATTCTGCGGTATATTCTGCTGCGACGACGGACCGTAAGCGTACCTCGATGGAAGCAGCATTCTTATTCGTCCCCCGCGCTTTATATTTGGTATGGCCAACTGCCAGCCCAATAACACCTGTCCCATTACATAGGAAGGGTGAAACTGATTTGTTTTCGATACCGTGTCCCCGGTAGTTAACAACCTGCATGTGTCACCTACCGTAATCTGTGTTGAAGAAGTAAAAATATCAGTCCCCGTTCCCGGATCAAGCACAATGTACCGTACTCCGCATGTATCCGACACCTTCTTCACTCCCGTAAGGTTGTGCGCCGCTATATACTGCGCCACAATCTTATCGTCGATAGCTGCCTGCGCCTTGTATGCCTCCAAAGGTCCCTGTGTTTTAACGCAAGCCGTAAACAGGATACAAATCAGCAATATAGGCAGTAACCACCCCTTCATTTTTTCAACCGGCAAATTTATTGTTTTAAAATTCAAAAACGACAGGTTAACACTTTTTAACAAATCATCCCTGGCTTCAACCTAACAACGTGATATAAATCGCTTTATTTTAAAGTTTTGAGGACTATTCAGGTTTATAATTGACCGTGAGCTTATTGATCTTTTTCAGCAGATCGATGAGGTACTGTTTATCGTGTTCATTGATGTGCTTATTGAGGTAATTATTGAACTGTTTTACAACTACCCG
>JAICXZ010000793.1 GCA_025934475.1 Mucilaginibacter sp.
AGTCAAAAAAAATCGTGCTGCGCAATAACGGAATTGTAAACCGTTATTATGCGCTGGAAAAAGGAGGAAAGTCGACGCATACGAATGCCCAAATGACGGCCCTGGCGGTAAAGGAATTATTTAAGGACAATCCTGAAAAGATAAAAGAGATCGAACTGTTATCCTGCGGCACCTCGTCGCCCGACCAGGTAATGCCCAGCCATGGCGTAATGACGCACGGCTGGCTGCCCGAGGCGGAGGCGATAGAGGTTGTCTCGCCGTCGGGTGTTTGCTGCGCGGGTATGCATGCCATCAAATATGCTTACCTGGCCATAAAAGCAGGTGAGGTAAAGTTAGCGGTAGCGGCCGGATCCGAAAGGTTTTCGGGCCTGCTGGTTTCGGATGTATTTGAAGAGGAGGCTCAAAAATTAAAAGAGATGGAAGAGAACCCTTTCATCGCTTTTCAAAAAGATTTTTTACGGTGGATGCTTTCGGATGGAGCATCGGCTTTTTTGATGTCGGATAAACCCAACGAAACAGGCCTGAGCCTGCGGCTGGACTGGATAGAAGGCGTTTCATATGCCAACGAGATGGAAACCTGCATGTATATGGGCGGCGAGAAGATGGAAGACGGTACCCTGAAGGGCTTTATGGATTATACGCCCGAAGAGATCATGACCAAATCCATTTTCAGCGTTAAGCAGGACATTACATTGCTAAGCAATAATATCGTGGACCTTGGCGGGAAGAAGATTAAGGAGATATTTGATAAAAAGGGAATGACCAGTAAGGATATCGACTATTTTTTACCGCATATATCCAGCGATTTTTTCAAGAGCAAGATATACGACCTGGTAGAGCTTTATGGCGGAGGCATCCCTTACGAAAAATGGTTTATTAACTTGTATACGGTAGGGAACGTGGGCGCGGCGTCGGTTTATTTGATGATAAACGAGCTGTTTAACAGCGGCCGGTTAAAAAAAGGCGAGAAGATCCTTTTATTGGTGCCCGAAAGCGCCCGGTTCTCTTATATGTATGCGCTGCTGACGGTGGTGTAATAGAGAATAGCCGCCTCACCCTAACCCCTCTCCGAAGGAGAGGGGCTAAAGCAAAAAAGAAGAAATTATTAACCTATTTGTGATATGAAGAAAGAAAATGTGCCGCAGGATATGAGTTCGCTCGGAAAGGTCACAAAGGAGGTGCAATATGCTACCGATGGCTCGGGAAAGTATGTGAAGGAATTAAGCAGCGGCTGGGATGTGAAGATCAACGCACTGGACGTTGCCTGGAAAGATATCGAAGCGCGGGTAACCGGGGCCAGGCAGCAGGTTTTAGATGGCGCGGCGAGCCCGCTACTGTTTTTTATGGAATACCGCCTGATGGACCTCGGGATATTATCAGATTATACCGGCTTTTGGAAGTGGCAGATAAAACGTCATTTAAAACCGGACGTTTTTAATAAGTTATCCGAAAAGAAGCTAAAAAAATATGCCGACACGTTTAACGTTAGCGTTGAAGATCTAAAAACCATGACCATTCATGAAGATTGATTTTCAGCATCTGCAATCCGCACATTGTGAATCGGGTGTTACGAGCAGCTTATTAAGGCAAAATTCTTTCAGCAAAATAACCGAGCCGCTGGCATTTGGTATAGGAGCAGGGCTGTTTTTTGCTTACGTTCCGCTGATCAAAATAAACAATGGTCCGGCTATTACGTTCCGGACATTTCCCGGTTTGATCTTCAAACGCACCTGTGATGCCCTGGGCATCCCGGTTATCCGGAAAAAATTTAGCTCAACAGAACAGGCTGAAGCATTTTTACTGAAATGCCTGGAGGAAGGTACGCCCGTTGGCTGCCAGGTGGGCGTTTATTATTTATCCTATTTCCCAAAGGAGTACCGCTTTCATTTTAATGCGCACAACCTGATCGTATATGGGAAGGAAGATGATAATTATCTGATCAGCGACCCGGTAATGGAAAATGCGACCAAGCTGACAAGCTACGAACTGGAGCGCGTGCGTTTTGCCAAAGGCGCGCTGGCGCCCAGGGGGCAAATCTACTATCCGAAAAACCAGGGTGAGATCACCGACGAGCATATAAAGAACGCTATTGTGAAGGGGATAAAGAAAAATGTAAGCACTATGCTTCATATTCCGGGGTGGTTTGCCGGGGTAAAGGGGATAAAACATACCGGGGTAAAAATTAAAAAATGGCGCGACAA
>JAICXZ010000482.1 GCA_025934475.1 Mucilaginibacter sp.
CGTCATGAAGAGCTTGAGCTCTTCGCTGAGGAAGTGAGGGGAGCGAATCAACGGTTGTTACCGCGTCCGCCACCGTGAGAATGCTCGCCACCTTTTCGACCCGCCTCAGATGCGAGGTTTGGGTCTTGTGAAAAGGGTCGCTTTTCAGGGGGAACACTTTGTCCACCTTTGCTTGCGATCTCACGTTGTTTTTCTTCGTCCATCGAAGCAAATCCGCGCTGCGAAGTATTCCCATGGATTTGCGCCCCGCCGTGACCTTGCTTTTCTCTTGAAGTTAGCATACTGGTAAAATTTGAATGGTTAATAAATCGCATTTTAAGAGTATAACAAGCCCTTGTAAGCACTGTTCACGTGGTAAATACGGGTTTTTGATGTGATGAATACGGGTTTTAACAGATAGTCGCGGGTTGTCTTCTATCAGGTCGAGCGCTAATGGCTCATCGTTCAATGATCAGGCATCGTATCATTTTAATTGTAATTGAAGGTGAATATGGTAAGTATCGTAAAGCTGCTTGATCATCAGGCTATGTTTATCCGGGTACAAAAGCTGAAGTCTCCGTTTGATATTATTCAATCCGATACCATGATAGCTATCCTTGGCATGTTCGTTAGGATTGAAATGATTGGACACACTGAAGTGAAGCCTGCTGTCGTCGGCTATCAGGCATATTGCTATTACAGGGTTGGGCACATTCCCTGTGCCATGTTTGAAGGCATTTTCCACAAACGGGATGAGCAGCATAGGCTCGATGCTCTTCTCCGGTGAACTGAGGTGAACATTGAAGTCTACATTTACTTGCGAGCCAAACCGAAGCTTTTGTAGTTGAATATAGCTGTTAAGATATTCCATCTTTCGGTCAAGCGTGATGCGCTCCTCATCAGATATATAGAGCATATATCGTAGCAGTTGTGATAGCTGAATGAGGGTGGGTTCAACGGCCGGCGGATTGAGGCGAGATAACGCAACAACACTGTTGATCACATTAAATATAAAATGCGGACTGATCTGTGATCGTAAGAAAGCAATTTCTGAGGCCATGGTTGCATTGGCAATATCTTTTTGCTTGGCTGTATTCCGGAAATAGTCGGTCAGGTAGCGATAGGCGAAACTACCGGCCACAATGGCAATCAACGGTAAGAAAAAGAAATCGATACCGGCTGGTGGACCCGGTAGCTGATGCTGCGGGAAGTTAGGCATTGGGATATGCTGGGGACGCGTAAAGGTTATCAGCAGGTCGCCCAATAGGAAAGCAAAAAACAGTAGACAGAAAAATATCGCCGGTTGCTTATGCTCAAGGAGAAAGACAGGTATCAGTGCAAAAGCATTCAGATAAAAAAGAATAGCGAGGACGGCATTGACAAATAAGATATGATTGAATGGAATAAAGCGATGCTGAGCCCCGGAAAATAAAGGCAGGAATGTAATAAAGGCCCAAAAAAGTGCGTGCAGCACGACCTCCAGTAAAGCAACGGGTTTTATGTGATTTAAGGTAACCAAGGTAAGGGATCAGTTGTGATTTGGATAACCAACGCCGTATAGGTGTCAAAATTGCTATAGGTTAGGAGGAGGGACGCTAAAACGTGTGGTTTTAACAATTTTTAACGTAATGCGCCATTAAAACGAGTTTCAGCTCGATCTTGTAGGCATTCCGCGCGGCTTTTTAAATGAGTGTTTTAACGACCCTTATTTTTTCTTATAAAGATTGCAGATAAGAAGATCCGGAAAGATTAATCGCTGTTAAAGTAAACTATTCGGTCATATAAATTACATCGATTTTTCTAACGTTCTAAAAACTGAATTTAGGGGAGCGGAAAATATTTTTTAAGTGTTTGTTTTACAATTAAAAAAAATATTCTACATTAGTCTCCTGGTCGGCGTATCCATGCCGGAGCCAGGTATAAACCAAATAACCAGACATAATTTTTCGAGATCTAATATTTAACAGTTATAGCCAATTATCTGAGTAATGATGCCCGAAGCCGAAATAAGAGATTTGCTAAATGAGATTGCTTTGAATAATAGCCGGGTATCATTCAAGAGGCTGTACCTGCTATACTATAATAAGATGTTTAGCCTGGCCAAATCGATCGTCAAATCGGAAGAGGTTGCTGAGGAGGTGACAGATGATGTATTTCTGAATTTATGGATGCAGCGTGCGAGACTGCCTCTGATCGGTAATTTCACCTACTATTGTTATACCGCTATAAAAAATAAATCGCTTACCCACTTATCCAAGCCACAGGTTAAAAAAGTAGATATCGACGACATCGAGCTGGATGTGGCTGACTCATCAGCCACAGGTGAAGAGCGGCTGATCTGCGAAGACCTGACCAAAGTCATCGATAGCTCGTTAAAAGCGCTCCCCGAACAATGCAAGCTGGTGTTTAAGCTTTTGAGAGAGGACGGACTCAAATACCGACAGGTAGCCGAGCTGCTGGACATCTCTATTAAAACAGTTGAATATCATATGGGCAATGCTTTAAAACGTATTGCTGAGGACGTTTCAAATTCCCAAAAAACAGCCGTTCAGGCTCCCGTAAATTTCCTTTTGAAAAAAAGTTGATTTTTTGACCAGGGTGTTTTCATTATTTCCAGTCTCTTTATATAGAGACATAGTTAATGATACATCACATCTGGACGCTTATTGGCAAAAAGTTAAACGGCGAGGCTTCTCAGGAAGAACTGCGCGAACTTGAAGAATTGCTGCAACAGGACGGCGCAGAAAGATATCCAATCCATTTACTGGAAGAGATATGGAAAAGCCAGCATCCGGCCAAACAAAACGAAGAATTAGAAGGCAAATGGTCGGCATTTGAAGCAAAGCTGGACCTCGCAGAGGAAAAGGAGCAGATTAACACGATTGGCATCCCAGCCATTGAGGATGCCGAACCGAGACAAAGGGTATTCAGCATTATTAAAATAGCTTCATGGACTATCGCCGCCAGTTTGATTTTTGGGCTCATTTGGTTTAATAGACCCCGCAAAACAAGCAACAGTCAGCCTAATGAAATAACTGCACCAAAAACGGGCTTTAGTAAAATACAATTACCCGACGGCACCCGGGTATGGTTGAATGCGGGCAGTAAATTAGATTATGATGCAAACTATGGCACTGAATTCAGAAAAGTTTCGCTGACCGGCGAAGCTTTCTTTGATGTAGTTAAGGACCCCCAGCATCCGTTTGTTGTAACCACGCCCACAATAAGTATAAAGGTTCTTGGTACTGCCTTCAATTTAAGGTCCTATGCTAATGATAAAACGTCAGAGGCCGCTCTCGTTAGGGGGCGTATTGAGTTAACGGTCTTAAAGAACCCTGAAAAGAAGATCATTCTGAAAGCTTCAGAAAAGCTGACCATTTTCAATAATGAGCAAAGCACCCCAGCATCTCCATCCCCGGTTAGTTCCACGCGCGTTACCGAAGAGGTGCCCATGATCGAGTTAAGCAGGATACATCAAACCAAACAGGATACCCTGCCATCGGAAGCGCTTTGGATCGAAAATAAGCTTGCATTTGATGCAGAGGACTTTGAAAGTATCGCTAAAAAGCTCGAGCGTAGGTATAATGTAACCATCGTGTTTGAAAATGAGTCGGTGAAGAGACTAAGATTTACAGGCAGATTCCAGAACGAACCGATCGATAAAGCATTAAACGCCTTGCAAACCACAGCAAGGTTCAATTATAAAACCGAAAACAACCAAATTAAAATCTATTGATTATTAACCTCAAGCTCAACGCCTATGCATAGATAATTTATCCAGCTTATTGACGAAAAAACGGGGAAATGTTGTCGCATTCCCCCGTGTAATGGTACGTATTAACTACCAGTCCTTCAGAAAACCAAATAGTTAAACAACCCTAAATGCTAAATTATGAAAAAAAATGCATACCGCATCGACCATGTGCGGTTGAATCAGTTTTTGAAAGTTATTCTTA
>JAICXZ010000415.1 GCA_025934475.1 Mucilaginibacter sp.
CCTTAGTGAGTTTATTTGCATTGCCCAATATCTCCGAAAGGTCTACTGTAACAACAGAAATGCCATTGCGCTGTAATATCTTTTCGCTGTAGCGTACCGTATTAAAGCCGCCCGGACGTGCCCCCACCGCACCGATGCGGACTTTTCGTAACCCCTTCACCACACGGCAAACAGCCACAAAGTTTAGTAATTCGGCGCTGAAGCCTGGTTCGGACAGGTGAATAACGTGTTGGTGGGTTAGCGTATATTTGATACCGAACTGGTAAAGGTTATTACATGCGGATATCTTTCCGCACCACGAATCGCGTCGGCGGGCTACATCCAGCTTGTTTAACTCATCGGGATAAGCCTGGAGAAGGACAGGTACATTAAGGCCCGCCAGCTTAAGCGTTTCGGCAATGCCGCGTTCGTCACCAAAATTCGGAAGCACCACCAGTACCCCGATAATATCGTCCTGGTGTTTCCGGAAAAGCCCGGCGCATTGCTGTGCATCTTTAAAGGTTTCAACACCGCCTTGTTTAGATTGCTGTTCATCCAGCATTATTGGGTTAAGACCCAGTTTACCAAATAATTCAATAACGTCTTTTCGTGCTTCGGCCACCAGCCTGTCCGGAAAAAAATCACGATTGCCAATAATGACCCCTAAAGTAGTCTTATAACTCATTGTAATAGCTTTATACCTATTTATATTAGTTACCGGGCCAAATATACGATGAGATTGGCCCAGGTAATATTTTAAACTTTTTCAATAGCCGCGATTAGAATAATCCGAGCTATCTTGTTTGTATAAGCTCAAAAGTATCATAATGTGCAAGTTGATTGTGATAATAGCTTATCATGATTTTGTATTATCTTATCATCGGCTTTTTTAACCGGGCGCCGTCTCCAGTAGTTGGCCAATATCGAACCTGAAATATTCATCCAGGGGCTGAACACTGCCGGGGCAAGGCCCACGGTTGCCAGTTTTCCCATAGTTCCGGCCAACCCGGATGCCATTCCGCCATTTTGCAAACCAACTTCAAACGCTATAGTGCGGGCCGAGTTTTTATCGAGCTTAAACAAACGGCTGAGCCAGTAGCCAAAGAAGTATCCGGCACCATTGTGGATAACTGACGCAATAAACAGCAATAAGCCAACATGCAGCAGGTTGTCGCGTCCGGCAGCCGTGGTAACTGTCGTAAAATAAACAATACCAAACATAGAAAGGTATGGAACATACTTATCGATGTTTTTATTGCGAGAGTAAAGAAGGTGATATGCCGATCCGGCGATGAAGGCGCCTGCAAAGAAATTAAATAATTGGACCGATTGTAAGGCTTGCGGCGTTAAATTAACAGTTAACCAATGCCACATACCAAATGCCTGTCCGGTAAACCATAATACACACATTACCGCAATCACAGATGTATTCCGCTTGCCCTTTGTTGATGCCCTCTTAAGGTAATCATGTAAAAATGCAGCACCGATGGGAACGATCACTATCTTGATAATTTCCATCATCATTGATGTAAACTTAACTTCTATCAGTGCGCCTGCCAGCAAACGCATTAGCAGCGGCGTTAAAAAGGGGGCAGCCAGCGTTGCCATTGCCGTAACCGTAACCGATAATACGAGATTTGCCCGCGCCAGGTAAACCATTACATTTGATGCCAGGCCGCTGGAACACGATCCTATTAAAATAATGCCGGCGGCGATCTCCGGGTCGAAGTGGAAGATACGCGTAAGCATAAAACCCATTAGCGGCATAATAGAAAAATGGCAAAGCAAACCTATCAAAACACCCTTTCCGGTAGTGGCCAGGCCCGAAAAATCACGAATGCTCATTTGTATCCCCATACCGAACATTACCATTTGCACGATAGCGAGTATTAACCATTTATTACGGAGATCGAGGGGACCCCATTTTAAAAATGCATCGGGGTAGGCCATCGCCGCCACAACGGCTACAATTATCCAGGCTGTGTATTGGTAACTTTTTAACGAAGTTATAGCGCCTATGCCTACGGCTAACGATACTGCCAAAAAAACCGAAGCAGGCGTCCATAACCGGGCGTTCGCCATAAGCAGGCCTGCTAACAGGACTATTAATAATAGTCCACTTATACCCAGGCAAAATTGCTGCAGCCGTTTCATGGCGCTTAAATTACGGAGGCAAGGTACTTTATGGCAATTGGCGGACTGGCAACTATGGGCACAATTTTATCAGCTTCCGAAAGCGTATCAACCACCCTTGCCATGGAGGCTTGTGCCAATAATATTACATCAACTTGTTTCGACAGGTCACGCAAAACATTTGCAACCAGGGCATCATGTGTGGCTGCATCGCCGCTCATCAGGGCTTCAAAGGCGCCTTCGCATAGTTTTGATGTAAGTTTGATTTCTTTTCCAGCAAGAGCTGCCCGGCGTTTTACCAGATTGGTGGTTGGCTCCAGCGTGGTTTGCAAGGTGGCAACTACGCCAATCCGGCTACCGGTTTGTACTGCCGTATCGGCCATGGGCTGATCAACTCTCAGCACGGGAACCTTAGCGCTTATGGCGGCTTCTTCCACCGCAGTTCCAATTGAAGAACAGGTAACCAATATATAATCCGCACCCGCATCTTCAGCGGATGCCACGTAATCTGCCACGCGTTTTGCGATAGCGGCAGTTAGTGCACCCCGCTCGCGTATGTTTTTAACCAGGCTGTCGTCAACAATATTAAATGTACTTACGCCGGGTAAATATTGTTTGCATAGTTCCTGGAATACAGGTATCAATGTGGCTGATGTGTGTATAAGCCCTAACGTTTTTGGTTTCATAATTGTTACTTATTTATGATATGTTTTTCCCTTGCAATACGGTTTCAAAATAATCTTCGCTGCCTACCTGCCCGCCTTTAAAGTTTACTTCGAGGCCGTGCGCCGGCCAACCAGGCGCATAAGCTTTGCACAACGGTGCGCCGGGCGATATGGGCGCTATCATTTCAACGGCTTCTATTCCCATGGCTCGTGCCACATATCCCGATGTGTCGCCGCCAGCTATAATGAGGCGCTTTAACGTCGTTTTACCCGCAACACCCACTGCAATAAGCCCCAATGCCGTCCCAAAAAGTTCGGCTGTTTTTGTACGGATAGCATTTGGGGCCAAACCCCTGGCAGCAAATGTTTGATAAGTTTTCACAAAGCGCGGGTCGTCGGTGCCTAAACTGGTATGGATAATAACAGGAATGCCGCTATCAAGCAACTCAACTATCGCGGTAACGTAAACAGCAATGGTGTTTTCGAGGTTTATTGAGTTTGCAATTGCCGGTGTATCAAGCCCAATCTCCGCAAAGCCGTGATTGGCGGCATATGCTATTTGCTTTGCGGTAACAATGGAGCAGCTGCCCGAAACTACCAGCATATTTTCAGCTTTACCTGCATCTGGCCAATTTATTTTTGGCTGCAAAAAGCCTTGTTCCGCCCAGTATTTGCCAAGCGCCATGCTGATACCTGATGACCCTACTGAAAATAAAGGTTTATCAACGGCGGCATAATTATCGATCAACTTTCCTATCGTATCTAAATGATCTTCGGTCAGCGCATCGAACAAGATCACCCGGTTACCGCTACCGGTTTGCGACATCAATTCGTCCTGCGCTGATTGACCCCCTTCAGTCAATGCTAAAACATCCACCAGACCGGTAGTTTTTTGGGTTTGACGGGACAGGTGTAAGCGTAGGTCGCTTTCGTCAGCCGGGGTTATGGGATGGCTGCCCATAGATGGATGGCGGTCAAGGCGGAATATTTCGCCCCGGCTGCCAATTCCCATGCGGGCAAATAAGTTACCGAATACGCAATACCTCCCCAGTGCCGGCGCCGCCACCAATAACGGGATAAATAAAGCCCCGAAAATTCCCGCGCCTATATCTATCGCTTTACCAATGCTTCCAATTTGCGGGGACGAATCGAAGGTCGAACAAACTTTATAATGCACATGTGGCGCCCCCAATGCCTTTAACGCTTCAAAGGCTGGTTGCAACGTTAACTCCATTTCGGCGGGAGGCATAGCGCGTGTCATCCCGGCAACTCCGATAGCCTGCAAGTCATCATACCTGGCCAGCATTTGTGGAGTTGGGGGCTCAATAAACAGTACGGTTTTTACCCCGGCGCGGCTCAAAAACTCAAGGGCGTCAGTTGAGCCTGTAAAATCATCACCATAATAAGCCAGTAAAAGCTGATGCCTGCTTTCCATTTATTTATCGCCAAATTTTTCAACCGATAATGCA
>JAICXZ010000556.1 GCA_025934475.1 Mucilaginibacter sp.
GATATTCTCAGAATGGGTGATGTTAAACAAGTTTTTCAGACCGCTAAAAGAGTTATTCTCGATCTTGTAGTTCAGGCTTCGCGTGTCTTTTTTTTGAAGGTAGCCAATGTCTTTTGGCCTTTTGGGGTTTGACCAAAGTTCGATTCCAACTTTATCGCCGTTGAAACTATTGTGAGCGATTGTGTTGTCCATGCCGTGTTCTATCGCAATGGCCGACAGATTGTTGGCAAAATCGTTATTGGCGATGATGGTATTATAACTGAAGCCACCCCATACGCCATGCCAGCAGTCGTGTATCCGATTGCTGATTATTTTATTGCGGCTAAATGTGATCTCGACACCATTGGTTGGCGCGTACGAGAAATCGTTACCTAATACGATGTTATCGTTACAGCCGCCTTCGCCTGTATTCATCGTAGATTGACCCGCCCACAGAAAAAAGCCGTCCCCCGAATGGGTGACCGAGTTCCATGCAAAAATATTGTTGTCACATTGCTCGAAAACCAATATGCCGGCTGAGTCCTGGCCGCGGTAATAAACGCCATAGCTATATCCCCGCACGTTCCAGTCAATCTTGTTATATAAAACCTGGTTGTTGCTGCTGCGGTACATACCGATGCCCAGACCAGAGTTGAACGAGAAGTTGTTATTATATATCAGCCCGTTGTTGCAGTTTGTCATCAAAAGACCGCACTGACCTTCAATGATCTTGTTGTCGTGTACATTAGTGCTGTCACAGTCGCGCAAATAAATGCCGGCACCAAAACGCAGCCATTCATCCTTCTCGTTGTGATGATAGCTTTGCCAGTCGGCAAGGTCCTCATGCTCGCGCGAACTATTGAGATGTTGCCGGTAATTGTAGCTGAAATCGCAGTTTATAATTTTTAGGCCTTTGATCCTGCGTGCCATTATTCCAACCTTAAAACCACGGACATTTAAGTTTTTTATGGTTATGTTTTTCCCTCCTCTAACAATAATTGCCGTGCCTTTGAACTGATCGGGGCTGTTTAAAGCAGAGGTTCCTGTTATCGTTGCATTATTGAAATCTATGGTAATATTATCACCATCGATAATTATAGGCGATGCTGAAATTGAGTCTGCGCGGGTGAAAAGATATGTCCTCTTTTTTACGCTGATAGAGTTTTTAATTACCATGTTTTTATGTAGCAAAACAGGCGTTTGCGTATATGCGGTTTTTGCAGCCAGTAATACAAATAACACGATGAGAAGACTATAGGACCAGGAGATTTTCATCACGGCTAAATTACCCTTGTATAGGTTGTTTTTCAAACTTTATCTAACTTGTGTTTTAGATTACATGTAAATTCTTAGTTGCATAACATCATGATTTACTCCTAAAACTTTGCGAAATGAACAGTTTGAAATATTTATTATTGATGGTGATCATTTTTTCTGGGTGCAGTGCGTTTGCCCAGCAGGCGATTGACAGCAATTACCAGGTCCGGGGATTTATCATCGCCGCGCCAAAGCCAAGCGGACTGGATGATTTCGTGAAATTTATCAACGAAGAGCTTGCACCGCGAAAGGTGAATACGCTGGTACTGCGCATCGATTTCAATTATCAATACAAAAGTCACCCCGAGTTACGGGACTCCGCTGCATTGTCCAAAGGCGAGGTGAAAAAGATTCTAGAGGCTTGTAAGAAGAATAACATCGATGTGGTACCGCAGATCAATTTGCTGGGGCACCAATCATGGGCCGCAAAAAATAACAAACTGTTGGCGATTTATCCTGAATTTGATGAAACGCCGTGGGTGAAAATGCCGGCGCCTGCCGACTATAAATGGCCCAATGCTGACAATCTCTATTGCCGCAGCTACTGCCCGCTGCATCCTGGCGTGCACAAGGTAGTTTTTGACCTGGTAGATGAGATTATGGATGTGTTCCAGGCGCATGCTTTCCACGCCGGTATGGACGAAGTGTTTTACCTGGGCGAAGACAGATGTCCCCGCTGCGCAGGCCGCGACAAAGCCGTGCTGTTTGCAAATGAAGTTCAGTTGATCCGCGATCATCTTGCTGAACAAGGCCGTGAACTATGGATATGGGGAGATCGTTTGCTGGATGGTCGAGCTACGGGTATAGGGGAGTGGGCGGCAAGTTATAACGATACTTACCGGGCTGTAGATATGATCCCACGCGATGTTGTTATATGCGACTGGCAATATGACCGCGATAACCAAACCGCAGTCTACTTTGCCTTAAAAGGATTCAGGGTAATTACCTGCACCTGGAACCGTCCGCAGGTAGCCGTAAGTCAGGTAGAGGACCTTTATCGTTCAAGGTCGCTCTCCGGGAGGGAACTCAAAACCCGTTTCTACGGCATTGCAGAAACCATCTGGTCACTGCCGCCGCAGTTCTTTAACGGATACTATGGTAAGGCGCCAAATTCAACAGCCGAGAATACGCCATGGAACACCTTCAGAGTGATGTATGATAAGATGGCGCAATTGGATCAAACGACCGCGGCAAAATAACGTTACCTGACAGCAATTGCAGAGATTTCAATGTTCACATTTTTGGGCAATGCTCCCACCTCAATGGTTTCCCGTGCCGGATAGGGCTCGGATACGTAGGTGTTGTAAATGCAATTGACAGCCTCGTAATTTTGTATGTCCTTCAAAAATATGCTCACTTTTACAACATTGTTGTAATCGGCATTCGCTTCGGCGAGTATAGTTTTTATGTTTTCCAATACTTGCCTGGTTTCAGCCTCAATATTATCTGTAACCAATTCGCCGGTGGACATATTCCGCGCCAATTAGGCCGAAACGTAAATGGTATTGCCTGCAATAACCGCCTGGCTGTATGGAGCGATCGGCGTAGGGGCGTTAGGTGTTTTTACTTCTATTTTCATGATCTGTTATTTCAATTTGATTTGGTTAATTGTGCTGAGAGATGATTTTGAAAATCCGCCGCATGGGTTCCCATATTGAGCTGATAACTCAGCGTTCTATCATCAATTGTGAAAATTCGCTGCGATCTTATCAGCTTGGGATCATTGGATAAGGGTGAGCTATTGAAGGTGTATACATTACCTTCGAACCCGGCAAGATCATAAATCTCCATGCGGCCACCCACCTGAGCGCTATGCAAATGGATTCGGTCTTCCTTTAGGAATATGAACCCGGCATCCCAGAAAACGGTGTGGCCATTTTTCTCGGTGTCGTTTTTATACCAGGTTTTTTGATTGAAAAATATGGCGTCTTTGTATTCATCGGATACAAACTCTAATTGCTCGGTATAAGCCGTATCATCAATCGTCGGAAATTTTGCGAAACCTTCGCCGGTCCATTTGCCTGCAAATAGTCTTTTCATTTCCGCCAGTACGTTTTGCATCTTGTAATCCATTGCCCTGATTTTTGAACTAAACTATAGGATTAACCAACCGTACTGTACACTGTTTACTGATGAATGATTTCAAGGAATGCTTTTGATAACGGCAAAATGTTAGTTTTGAATTCTGATGAACAAAGGCAGCCCAAAAAGACCGAAACC
>JAICXZ010000584.1 GCA_025934475.1 Mucilaginibacter sp.
CAATAGCCATCCCTAAAACAATACCACTAACACCACCTATTAAACATATAACAATAGCCTCAATTAAAAACTGGCGGCGTATAATAGTTGGTGTAGCGCCAATGGCTTTACGTATACCAATTTCGCGGGTACGCTCGGTAACGGATACCAGCATAATATTCATTAGACCGATAGACGCACCAAGTAACGTTATAATTGCTATCGCCAAACCGCCATATGTCATATATGCCAGTTGCCCGCTCAACTGTTCCTGAATCGAATCGCTGCTCTGCAAGTCGAAGTTATTTGGGTTGATCACATTTAATCCGCGAACATTCCGGAAAGTAGAAATCGCTTCGCCCTTTGTGGCATCCATATTGGAGGGGCCGGTTGCCTTTACAGTCACAGTAAACGAAGGGTTTGAGACACTGTCAACCTGTTTGGCCTTGGTTACAGGGATGACGCAAAATTTATCACCCGGTCCGAAGCCTGAGCTGGAACCCTTGGATTGTACTATGCCGATGATCCTGAACCTGTTTTTGCCGACAAAAATGTATTTATTGATCGGGTCCTCAGACTTGAACAAACGCTTTTTGATCTCGTTTCCAATAATCACCACGCCCTCGCCATGCTGCATTTCGGACGATGAAAAATTTCGGCCATAGGCCAGCTTGTGGCCTGTTGTAGACAAGTAATTTTCATCTGAACCCGTAAAGTATATGTTAGGATTCGATTTTTGATTGCCATATTTAACAACAGCTGTACCTGTCAGAAACAAATTGACCGAACTGATAACCGGCATATCAAATACCTGTTTAAAACGGTCGGCCTGTGCATAGGTAATAGGCGGATAAACTTTGCGGTGCCCGCCGTTGCCGAAATTCAAACCGTCATTGGTATTTTGAATGGTGAAGGAATTTGCTCCGAGATCGCCAAAAATATTATTGGTATAGCTTTTTATACCTTCTATAGCCGTGAGGATGCCTACCAGCGCCATAATGCCTATCGCAATAATAAGTGAGGTAAGCGAGGCTCGCAGCCTGTTGCCTGCTATAGATTGCAGGGCTATAGATATATTCTCGCGAAGCGTAGTCTTTACGGCCATCCGGGTTGATCAAAATTCCGTTGTATGACTAAGGTGCCTGTCTGTTTGTTACACCGGGCCGGGATTTTAAATAGCAAAAGACTGCTAGTGTTCCACCACGGGATCCTTTGGCCGGGTAAATGTGTGCACGATATTATTCTGTGCCAGGATACGGCCCCTGTTATTGATCCAATAAAACTGCTCGGTAATGGTAATTTTATCATTCTTACGCCCTTCCCTGTGTGTCCAGGTTTCGGTCGTGGCAAAAGAATAATTGCTGAATATTTTATAGTCTAAAACAATCGAATCGAACCCACCATCAACATCACTGTCCATTCCCACCATTAAGCTTGCAGTACATATGCCCTTTTTATTAAATACCAGCAGAACCTTTTCGCTTACGCCCTGCCCATCGTATTGAACGACTGCCAACGGGCGTTTACCATTACGATACCAAACTGTATCTCCAAAAAATTGAACGTCTCCGAGGTAATAGGTGCTATCGAGATTGATATGCTCTTTTATCTGGTCAAATGACAGCTCCATTTTCGTTAACACGCTGTCAAGGAAATCTTTCTGCGGATGCCGGTTTGTTTTTTTCGTGGGAGCCTTTTTCTTCCCGGGTGCATCCTGGGAATTCTTTCCCGTTCCCCAATCCACCAGAATCTCATCTCCCTTCTCGGCTCGCTTGTCCGGGTAATTGCATGTGCAGCAACCTAGCAATATCAAGCCCGCAATAACCCTGTTTTTTGAAGCAAACATTGGTGATAAAGATTACTTTCAAACATAGTACCTATTGCTGCATTGGGACAGGCGAAACCCAACCGGCCTTAAGGTGCTAATCCAAATAAGGCTTTAGAATTTTATCCGTTAGTCTTATTCTACTCTTTTTAACGTTAGTGGGAATAAATAAGATTCATGCTTTTAGCCATGAATCTCCCGGCAGCTTCGAGCTAGGACTCGTCTTCTGAATTCTTAGGTCTTGTAAAGGAATGCGTTTTCTTATATAGTGGGATTATTTCCCCCTGATTGGATATCTTGTAGAATTGTTCTGTTACGATAATTAGGTCGTCCTTTCGACCTGCTCGCTTAGTATAGGTTTCAGTCCTTGAGAAGGATGTATCATTGAATATTTTATAACTCCAATCCCACGAATCGGTGCTGCCATCGATGTCGCAACCTGTCTCTACAGTTAAACTCGCAGTACATTCCCCACTTTCATTTAATACGAGAAGGAGCTTCCGCAAGCAAACAGCGTGGTCATCGTAGCGGATAATGACAAACATATGTTTTGAGTTCCGATACCAGATCGTGTCGCCTTCGAATGTCGTTTGCTTAGTATAATATTCTATTTTAGCAAGAGGGACATACCGTTCCACCTGTGAAATCGGTAGCCTTGCCTGTGCCTTCACGCTATCCAAAAATCTCTCGTAAATAAGGCTACCAGAATGAGTCTTATCTTGCGGCGAAGTCTGCTTACACGCATTCAGACACAGGATTAGCACAAATAAAGCTATAGGCTTGCAGATGTCTGACATGCCTAAATATGCGAGTTTTTAATGTATTTGCTTTGATCAGCCTTGCGAAGTTTCAAAAAACTTCGCAAGGCTGGATTGGCATTGACCGTCAGTGTGCGGCTACAGGGGCACCTGTTAACATGTTGTGTACCCTCAGTATAGTTGGCTGAGTTGGTGTAACGCCATTCTTTTGGAGGATCGGAATAAGCGTTTTGGAGAATTCATCCAGCGCTTCCTCAGATTCCCAGGTGTCTATTACAACCATACCACCATTGGGTCGCAGGGACGCTACATGATGCAGACATCCTGCACCTATTCCGCCGAGGTCATTAAGGACTTGGTCATATTGCTGAACTGACATGTCAGCAACATCAAAATGTGCTACAATTGCTTCCATTTTACTATAATTTAAGGTTAATAAATGTGTGCGTGCCGAAGAGAAAATGGGCAGTAGAAATGTTATATAAAATTGGTAATTTATTGTGGAATTGCAAATGGAAAATGAAGGGCGTTTGGCGCAGGGCGCGTGGCGGTTGAGGAAGCTTTATGTCGTTCCGGATTTGCAATAAATAATGTTCGAAAGCAACGATTTGCATAGCTTAGTTGTATAATAGCTATCAACCCTGTCATTCATATCACATTAAGAACCAGGTGGCTGGTCGTTGCATGCGCTGTTCTGATTACGGCATACCTGGCCTTTTGCCTGTTTTATCTTTTTTCGGATCGCAGACATCTCGTCAACTGGTTCATGGGAATGAACGGTTGTTTCTACCG
>JAICXZ010000244.1 GCA_025934475.1 Mucilaginibacter sp.
AGCTTCTTCTATTGCTATAAGTTCCGGCTGCCTTTTAGCAGGGAAAAAGTGAAAGCGCCAAATCATGTGTTCGATTATGTTCTCCTGCTGGGTTGTATCAGTTTTTTAAGCTTCACAGGCTATCTGCAATATCAATATCATCCCGTTGGAACCAATTACAGCCTGGCTACTTTTATCCCGATGCTGGTTTTGTTTTTTACCGCATACTATTTTGACCACCTGGGAATACTGAGTATGGCTATCGCCAACCTGGCGCTATGGATGGGTGTATCGGTAACCCCCAGGGAGCTACTAACTAAATATGATTTTGATAGCGAAACCATTATTTACACTTACCTCCTTTTAGGTGTTTTGTTGTTGGTTCTGGCCTATGCGACTCAAAAACTCCATTTCAAAAAACACTTTAAATTCAGTTATCAGCATTATGGTGTCCATATCACATTCATCATTTTGCTGGCGGGATATTTTCATTTCTACGATTCATTTGCCGCGGCATTATGGATGCTGGGCGTGTTTGGGCTGGCCGGTCTCGTTTATTTCGATGGCTATCGAAACAAGTCCTTCTACTTTCTGCTGCTGGTAACCTTGTATAGCTACTTTGCTGTGAGCAGCCTTGTTGTACGCGGGCTAATGCAATCGAACGGAGGAGACGGCATTTACCTTATGCTTCTATATTTTATCGCGTCGGGCGCCGGTGTGGCGGTTTGGCTAATTAACCTGAACAAAAAAATCAAATCAGCATGATCGCTTTGAACAAAGAATGGCTTTCTAATCTGCGGATACAAGATGAGGCCGAAAAATATCGCGACAAAGGTTTTATCAGTTCCACCGAATTTGATGTTATCCGAGCTAAATATCCGGTTGGTTTTTATATGCCTAATGTGTTTGTGCGCGCTGGTCTCTTTATACTTACTTTTTTTGTAACGCTGATGGGTGATGGTTTGCTTACCTTAATTGCCACATCCGGCGGTGGCGATAGCGTGGTAGAATCTCCGGGATGGTCACTGTTCCTTGGCGTAATAAGTTACGCCTGCCTTGAAGGTCTCATTGCCGCAAAAAAACATTTTCGATCCGGAGTGGATGATGCACTATTGCTTGTTACCGCTCTTCTTTTTACCGGAATGGTTTTTTCGATCGCATATAAGTCAGGAATAGGTGTGGAGTACCGCAGCCAATGGATCTCTTTCGGTGTATTCATTTTCACGCTTTATTTCACCATCCGGTTTGTAGATATTTTGATGGCTGGCATTTGCTGCGGCGCATTTTTCGCTACTATTTTCTTTTTCTGGAACAACGTCGGCTTTGGCGGTTTATACACCGCACCGTTCATCATCATCCTGGTTTCCGCAGGGGTTTACTGGCTGATAAATCCGCTCGGCAAAAAAGCGGAATTGGTACATTATGAAGGCTGCCTCTTGATTGCACAGATCGTATCGTTGATTGTCTTGTACGCAGCCGGTAACTATTACATAGTGCAAACCCTTGGCGGCGAAATGAGCCCTGGACAGCCGGCCAACAAGCCGTTACCGCTGGGATGGTTCTTTTGGTCGTGGACAATGCTGATGCCCCTGGTCTACGTCGCCTTTGGAATCAAACGGAAAAATATGGTGCTTCTGCGATTGGGTTTGTTGCTGGTTATAGCAGCCGTTTCTACTTTCAGAAACTACTACCATATTTTGCCGACGGATGTGATGCTTATCATAGCAGGAGCCCTTGTTATCGCGGTATCCTGGGCATTTATAAGATATCTGAAAACGCCTAAGTATGGATTTATATACGACGAACCAAGCACTAAAACCCTGCTTGATCACGCGCAAATCGAATCGCTAATTACAGCGCAGAGCGTTGCCAATATACCTGCAGCACCCGCTTCCAGCGGATCACGCTTTGGTGGCGGCGATTTCGGGGGAGGCGGATCATCAGGAAGTTTTTAAAATGCAGATGCTGGCTTATTTGATCGTGTCGGTCACCTCATACCGGTCAACCGATTCGTAGGCGTTTGGCATTTTGTTAAAGACCGCATAGAATACATACTTTTTGTCCTTGTCAATGCCGGGCATTAGCTTTCCAAGCGCCTTACGTACCTGCATGTTTTCTTTAAGCAATCCGGCGGTATTTGATAGCTTGATCTGCGACTGGTAGTATATCTGCGGGAAGACACCTTCGTTGTTCCTGTAAGTTTGTACGCTGATAATCTTAGGCGTAGTAGATATTGCGCCGATAGCGTAAGGGAAGCCATATTCGTGATTCGCCTGGCCCAAAACCTTTGCAAAGAAATCCTCCATAGGTTTATTGTCCGGATATACCCAGTTAAGACTTGGCTGCACACAGCTTCTTGCTTCCCCCATAATATTTGCCGCATCGAAAAGGTAGCGTTTGGCGTATTGGGCTTTTGCAAATTCGTAAAGCTCAGGCGCGGTCTTTCCGTTCATAGTGTACGGTTCTATTTCGAGGTCAGTCACTTTCCATCCATAGCTCAGCTTTTTGTATGTAACCGTAACGAGTTGTCCGTTCGGAATACTTTTTTGGGAGAAAAAAGCCATATACGTTTCCGGCTGGTCTATAGTGCACCCTATTTTATGATTATTAACTCCTTTATTGGTTACGTTGATAGTATCCCTGCCTTTCTTTTTGCTAACAATGTAATATTCTTCAAGCATGGTAAAATCACCTTCTTTCATGTGATTACTCACCATTTCGATATCCTTCAAGTTACTGGCGTTGTCTATCATTTCCTGCGAAAGAATAGCCGAAAGGTTCTTTTTGCTATTGGCTTTAAAACCTTCGAACAGGGTTTTGTTCAGGGCGTGAAAATCACTTGCATCGCCTGAAGGAATTTGCTCATTGGCATAAGTTCCTGGCGCTGCCTGCTTATGACAACTTTGGAAAACTATTATAAAAGACAGTAAAAAAAGCGCTTGCTTAAGTAAGGTTTTGGGGTACATGGTAATAGCGAATAAGGTGACACATTGTTTAGATGTGCGATTATAACATTTTTTAACCATCCGCGCAAAAAATCGGATGTAACTATTTCATGCTGGTTCCATAGAACTTCAGGCCCATAATGCCCGCCATGATCATCAACATAAAAAGTACCTCGAGCCAGGATATTTTTTGTTTAAAAATTGCTACTTCAGCAACCTTAATGAGCACCAGCGTAATGGCGGTCCATACCGCGTAAGCTGTCGCTGTTGAAACCTGCTTGATCGCGATCGAAAAGAAATAAATGTTGCCGATACCAAATAAAATATATCCCACAAAAGGCACCAGGATAGGCAAGCCTTCTGCTACTTTATAAAAATTAGTAATGCGGAGCGTTTTGAGATCGCCGAAGCGCATAAACTTCAAAGAGAAGGTCCATGCTGATTCAAACAGTGCAGCGATAAATAAGTACAACCAGGCCAATATCCGTCAGGTTAATTTAATATTAATCGCAAGATATATAATTTTCCTGTGGTTGACTTACTTCGAGCGATGGCTGCGGCTGATTTTCGGCTATCGTCTGTTTCGATGATTTACCTCTGATCGACCTCCAGGCGCCTATAATTCCGTTCAGAATACGCGGGCGAAGATTATAATACCAATTGAACCACTTGTACCTCAATAGCCTTTGCTCATCAAAGCGCTTTACCGAGAATGCGTGCTGCAAGAAGTAATCTTTTGGATAATCATAATACAAGCCCCAGTTCTCGCGTTTGTCACCTGGTTTTTTACCCGGATCATAAACGGTCCCAAACAAGTAATCCCACATAGAAAACTTGGTCGAAAAATTAGCATGAAATACCTCGCGGTAGTTCGCATGGTGCCATAGGTGAAGTTCGGGCGTGTTGAGGAAATACTTCAGCTTGCCAAACTTTACATTGACGTTGGCATGGATAAACATACCGAATAACGCATCCAGCAATGCTTTGATCGGCACGATGATCTCCGGATTCGGACTCAGAATGATGATCGGTGCAAACTCGATGGTTTGGTTAATGATAATCTCGACGATGTGTGAGCGTGATCCCGCCAGGAAATCCACCTCTTTTCCTGAATGGTGCGCCTCGTGTGTACGCCACAAAAGTTTGCTCCTGTGCTGCAGGCGGTGGAAAAGGTAGATATACAGGTCGTGGGTGAACAGAAAGAATATTATCTGTGCTGTAGTCGACCAGTCATGCATCAAACCAAGGCCGGTTACATGGAGATGATTCTGAATTGGCGCGATGATATAATCGAAGATCAGTATCTTAAGAAAATAACTCTGTATAATGGTATACCACACCAGGTCGACCCAAAAACCGTCCCTGAAAAATGGAAGGCCTTTGCGATAGGGCGATATCCGCTCCCAGGCAATGATAAACGCTACCCAGGAGAAGAGAATTATTGTCGTTATGGTTACTAATTTCGATTGATCCATTTTTAAAGTCGAAAGTCTTGAGCCGAAAGTCTTAAGTCTCTTTTATCCTTTTATTAAAAACTATGTCATTTCGACGAGTCCGTGAGGGCTAGTGGGTGGGCGACGAGGAGAAATCTTTTACACCTGACAGGCCCACCTCGATGCATGTTCGAAAAGATTTCTCCTCACCCCCTGCTCAGTCCCCACTGTTCGTCGAAATGACACTCTTTTTACTATGATTTATACTCTGGAGAGATGTTAACGCGTAAACGTTTCATCGGTCCTAATTCTGATTCGTAAACTTTTTTAACACCGTCGCCGGCTGCGATCTCTACATCGCGGATATCGCGCACTAAACGTGCCAAACCTTGAGGTTCAACTGATGCGGCATGATCCGATCCCCACATCGCGCGGTCAAGTGTAAAGTGTCTTTCAACAAAAGTAGCGCCCAAAGCAACGGCCGCTACTGTAGTAGCCAACCCTGTTTCGTGACCAGAGTAGCCGATCGGCACACCCGGGTATTTCTTGCCCAGGGTATTGATCATACGCAGGTTCAACTCTTCAGGCTTACATGGGTATGATGAAGTAGAATGTGCGATAAATAACGGATATTCCGGATCGAATTTCTTTACCAAATCAACCGCATCTTCAATTTCCTTGTTAGTCGACATACCGGTCGATAACATCAGTGGTTTGCCAGTAAACAGAATGCGTTTGATAAGCGGGAAATCGGTCAATGAAGCAGACGCTAGTTTGTAGATCGGGGTATCAAACTGTTCCATAAAGTTAACAGCTTCTACATCCCAGGTAGATACGAACCAGTCGATACCAACTTCGCGGCAATACTGATCAATAGCTGCATATTCCACCACACCAAACTCGGTCTTCCGCTTATAGTCGATATAGCTCATGCGGCCCCATGGGGTATCGCGCATAATTTCCCATTGATCTTTCGGAACACAAATTTCAGGCGTGCGTTTTTGGAATTTAACCGCGCTTGCTTTGGCAGCAACTGCTTCATCGATCAGCTGTTTAGCGATCTCCAGCGAACCGTTGTGGTTGATACCAATTTCGGCAATGATATAGCAAGGTTCGCCAACGCCGATACGGTTACCCGTGCTTAACTTGTAAGTTTTACTGATGGAATGGAATTGTGATTCCTTCCTGTTAATTTCGATAAGTAACTCAGCAAATTCCCTGAACGCGCCTTCACCACCTTTAGCTTCGCAGATGTAATCCACTTTTTCTTTCACAAATGAAAGTGCATCTGCGGGCGCTGCGGTAATGCCAACCAGG
>JAICXZ010000523.1 GCA_025934475.1 Mucilaginibacter sp.
CTGAGGGTGACAACTTTAAACCGACTGTTGAGGTTACGACCACACAAAAAGGTAAAATGCTTGAAGTAACGGTAAAAGACAATGGCACAGGAATACCCGATGATATCAAGGAAAAGATTATGCAGCCATTTTTTACTACCAAACCTACGGGCGAGGGAACTGGTCTGGGATTGTCGCTAAGCTATGATATTGTGGTAAAGGGCCATAACGGTAAAATAGATGTAAAAAGTAAAGAAGGCGAGTATACCGAGTTCAAAATAAGCCTTCCGGTATAGTTTAATTGAAGTATATTTATCACAATTATGAAGATTCTTGTCGTTGATGACGAGGCAGACGTTCAACCCCTTTTTCTGCAGCGGTTCCGTAAAGAAATACGCGAACATGAGTTCGAATTTGACTTTGCTCTCTCTGGAGAAGATGCACTCAATTACTTGCACGAACGGCACCAGGAGATCGTGCTGATCCTTTCGGACATCAACATGCCGGGCATGAGCGGACTGGAACTGCTATCGCGCATCAGGCACGATTACGATTCGCCTCCTCCGATGGTGATGATGATAACAGC
This sequence comes from Mucilaginibacter sp., assembly GCA_025934475.1. Lineage (GTDB taxonomy): Bacteria > Bacteroidota > Bacteroidia > Sphingobacteriales > Sphingobacteriaceae > Mucilaginibacter. The sequence continues at coordinate 566 of JAICXZ010000523.1, forward strand.
TTATGGCGATGAAGAGAATCACCGCCAGGCAATGGAGCGCGGCGCCAATGATTTTTTGACCAAGCCGCTCGACTTTAGCCTATTGAAAGAAAAACTTAAAACCTTTAATCACTAAGAATGGCCAAGATACTTGTTGTTGACGATGAGGCTGACCTGGAGGCGTTGGTAAAACAAAAATTCAGGCGGAAGATCAGGGAGAATATATACGAGTTTGTTTTTGCTCAAAACGGCGAAGAGGCCCTGCAAAAAGTAAGCGAACACCCTGACTTGGATATCGTATTGTCTGACATCAACATGCCGGTAATGGATGGCCTTACGCTGCTGAGCCGTCTGCCGGAAGCAAACCCTGTAATAAAAGCAGTGGTAGTTTCGGCTTATGGCGATATGCAAAATATCCGCACTGCCATGAATCGCGGCGCGTTCGATTTTGTGTGTAAGCCAGTCGATTTTGACGACCTGGACCTGACGATGGAGAAAACCATCAACTACGTGAAGCAGTTACACGAAACCATGCAGGCCATCAAGGAGAACAATATCCTCAAAATGTATGTGGATGACAATGTGCTCAATTTCATGTCGCACAAGGAGTTCGAGAATAGCTTGCTCAAAAACGAAGTGATGGAAGCTACCGTGATGTTTATCGATGTGTGCGGATTCACTAAAATAACCGAGGATGTGCCGGCTAATATAGTGGTGAATTTACTCAACGGCTTGTTTGATAAAATTGTGAAAGAAATAATAGCCCAGGGCGGCCATGTAGATAAATTTATGGGCGATGCCGTAATGGCCGTTTACCGCGGCGATTATCATTTGGACCGTGCCATTGATACCGCTCTTGCAATCAAATCGGAGCTGGCAAAAATGGACCCGATTGCAGCCGGCGATAAAACATTCAAGGCCGAGGTTTCTGTCGGAATTAATTCTGGTGAGATGGTTTCGGGCAATATCGGTTCGGCTTCGCTCAGAAGGCTCGATTATACCGTAATAGGCGATTCAGTCAACCTGGCGCAACGCCTGCAATCAGTAGCTAAAGCCAGCCAGATATTGATCACAGAACAGGTGAATGATTCGATCAAAGAGTCATTTAAGACCGAGGTTAATGGCGAATTTACTTTGAAGAATAAGGAAAAGCCTGTTACCACTTACGAGGTTATAGAATAAAATTGAACCTAACGCGAATCATACCCGGCGAAAAGCTAAGGCCATACATTAAATGCTATTGGCACATGCATTCGGACGTGAGTATGGAAATTGGCGACACTATATTTCCATCCGGGTATGTGGAGATTGTATTTAATCTCGGCGAAGCCGTTTGGCAATCCACCGCAAAAAATGGTTTTCAAACCGATCCTCCTGTCGAATTCCTGGGTCAGATCACCAAACCGATGGCCATCAGAGCCAATGGTAAAAATGACCTGCTGGGTGTAAGATTCTATGCACATGCTATCTCATTCTTCCTTGATTGCGACATGTGGGAATTGAACGACGAGATTGCCGACATGCGCGATATTCTACAAGAGCCTATACAAGCACTCCAGGAAAAGCTGCTCAATGAAACGTCCTTTAATAAGAAAATTGAGCTGGTCGAGAATTTCCTGTTAAATAGGTTGTCGCGAAATGAAAACCGGCTCAACCGCATAACCATGATGGGAGGTATCATCAATGATATGGAGCGAAGTGGCTACAGCAGCAACATTGCAGATATCGCCTCGCGTTATGGGATTAGCTCCAGGTACCTGCAAAAGCTATTTTTAGAGCACGTTGGAGTTACGCCCAAGCTATACAATAAGATCAACCGGTTCAGGCATTCGCTGCGGCATATCGGCACTAATCAAAACTCCCTAACGTCCGTTGCCTACCAGGCAGGTTATGCGGATCAATCACATTTTATCCGCGATTTTAAATCATTCGCCGGTATCACGCCTTCCGAGTATTCTCCGGAGCACTTTCCCATTAGCGCGGCCATCCTTTAACATTCGTTTTGTTCCGATTTGTACAATTTGTGCGTCCGGCGCATGGATACTTTTGTTGCATCAAAAGATAAAACGTATGAAAAAAAACAAAATCGGGTACATCATCCAGCTAATTGCAGTACTGCTAATTACCCAGGGCACGGTTAAAGCACAATCTAAAAACAGCGGTATAGAAGAAGCCCAAAAGGCGATCGCTGCAAATAATGCCATCTATTTTGAGGCATTTGCTAAAAATGATTCATCAATCTTCATCAATAGTTACGCCAAAGACGCCTGCATCATGGCGCCGAACACCCCGGCCCTTTGCGGTCCCGACGCCGCTTTGAAATTTTTCAAACGGGCCTATGATAAAATAAAACTACGCAGTGGCAAATTCACCACTACGGCGGTATATGGCGACGGAAAAGAGTTTGTAACCGAGGAGGGCCTGTGGCAGTCGTTCGATGCAAGCGGAAAAATGTTTGATAACGGCAAATACCTGGTGCTATGGAAAAAGACTCCCGATGGCTGGAAAATGTTCCGGGATTCATTCAGCAGCAATAATCTTCCGAAATAATTTAACCACCAGGTAAAATAGAATCCAAAAAGATAAAGCAAATTTGTGGAGCGAGTTCAACCCTCTGTGCCCTCTGCGTAAATTCTTTGTGTTCTCTGTGGTTAATTTAACCACGGAGGTCAGCGAGAACACACAAAGAACACAGAGATTATCGAATTTTAGTTGAGAACGCCCACAAACGCTTTATTATGAAAAGAAGATCGGCCCTAAAAAATCTTGGTGGGTTACTCCTGGCTCGCGCCCTGCCATTAAATATTCTGGCATCAAAAAGCGCCCATGCGCTTCGTGTAGCACACCTGACCGACATTCACCTCAAAGATAAATTTGACGCCCCCAGCTGTTTTACACGCTGCCTTCATCACATGCAACAGCAATCCCCCAAAGTGGACCTGGTACTGAATGGCGGTGACATTGTCTTCGACATGAATAAGGAGAATATTGGCACCATCATCGACCAATGGAAACTTTATAAGTCGGTTTGGGCGAATGAGTCGGGCATCCCAGTCAACTATGTGTTGGGTAATCACGATATCTGGTGGAACGAGGACGATAAATCGCAAGCGTTGTATGGTAAAGAATTTTCGATGGACCAA
>JAICXZ010000719.1 GCA_025934475.1 Mucilaginibacter sp.
CGAGGCCGATGTGATGTATGATAGCAGTCCGGCGTTTAAATTAACGGCTGGCACCGCCGGCATCACACCGCTGATGTGGTTCAGCAGCGACAAGCCCTTGCGGAGCGGCTGGGCCTGGGGACAAAAGTATTTAAAGGACGATGTAGCCGCATTTTCAGCGCAGGTTGGAAGTGGTATGCTGTATGTATTCGGTCCCGAGATCACCTTCAGGGGGCAGTCGCATGGTACGTTTAAACTGTTATTCAACGAGTTGTACGTAGCAGGTAGAAGATAGGGCAGCAAGAATCACTTCGTTCCTTCTGTTTCTTTTATATGCTTAAAATAGGCGATAAGTTTATCGATATTGGCCAGCACATATACCTTTGACCGGATTTTATCTACAACATCCGGGTAATCGCCCATGATGTCGGTCATAATGTCCTCGAAATTCTCGTTGGTAAGCCGTTTCATTTCGGCGGTGTTTTCGCCAAAATACCACGTGGTTTTTTCACTTCTTCGCCCGCCGCCGATAGGGATGGATATGCCGCCGCCAAGGCCCGCCCCAAACCCGCCATACCCGCCGGAACCGATGCCCGTTGAAATACCCGGCGAAAAGCCAAACCCGCTGCCGCCCGCACCCCCGTTTGCGGCGTAAATCTTCACGGGGTCTTCGTCCAGCACAACCTTTACAAAGTCCGTTTCATTCCTGGCCCACGTTTCGTTTTGCGGCGCATGAGCGACTACAAAACTGTCTTTCCCCACTACAAACGACTTTAAATCGCTTGCGCTCAGTTTAAAAGGTTCGGCCTTTTTATCTTCCCTGAATTCAATAAAGCTTTCGTCTTTAATTGGCGCTTTGCCGGATGGGTTGATCCTTATCAACCCGTTCACCTGGTTACCTTTGACATCAGTAAAGCGACCGGGCTGCCATTTTTGAGCAGTTACCGCAATGCCGGTGACCATTAAAAAAAAGAAAAACCATATCCGTTTATACATACAGCCAATAACAGGAATTATAAATTTTTATTGTTGTTTAAATCAATTTACACAGTACAAGGCCATGCCGCGCCATAATTTAGCAGGCTTTCGCGGGATTGGGTGGCCCGCCGGCCGATAAAAGGCCTCTCATTTCCCTAAAGAAGACAGGTCCGATAAAGGCGGGCGTAAGCACAAAAGCGCCGGGGCGATCTCTGCCGTTTGGTTGTCGTGGTAATGGACGACGACGCGCGGTATAAAACAATAATCACCTTGTTTAACGTCGATCCTTTTTCGCCGATGTATGAACTCACGGTTCCTTTAAGTCCGTACACCATCTCGTCCACATCTTTGTGGTAATGCGTCACCGGCACTTTCGCGCCGGGCGGTATCAAATTCAAAAGCCACCATCTGATTGTGGTATCCCCGCCATCGGGAAAAAACCTCAGCTCCAGCTGGCCTGCTTTGATCACTTAGTAGTTGTAATTTCAATTAAGAAATGCAACAAGTAATCACTAAATAAAACCTATTTTTGCGCAAATTTAGCAGATGAGCAAAGTTAAAGTAGGCCTGGTGCAAATGGCATGCGGCGCCGGTAAGCAGGAGAATTTGGAGAAAGCGATAAGCAAGGTTCGTGAAGCGGCCAAAAAAGGTGCGCAGATCGTTTGTCTGCAGGAGCTTTTTACCTCGCTTTATTTTTGCGACGAAGAGGACTATGATAATTTCAAGCTGGCGGAAGCTATTCCCGGGCCGTCGACGGATGCTTTATCAAAGGTTGCAGCTGAACTAAACGTGGTAATCATCGCTTCTCTTTTCGAAAAGCGCGCGCAGGGCATTTATCACAACACCACAGCAGTTTTGGACGCAGACGGAGCTTACCTGGGCAAGTACCGCAAAATGCACATCCCGGATGATCCGGGCTTTTACGAAAAGTTTTATTTTACACCCGGCGACCTCGGCTACAAAGTATTCAAAACAAAATATGCCACCATTGGGGTGCTTATCTGCTGGGATCAATGGTATCCCGAAGCGGCCCGGATCACCTCATTGATGGGCGCCGAAATTTTATTTTACCCTACCGCCATTGGTTGGGCAATTACCCAGGACGAGGCCACCAACACCGAGCAATACAACGCCTGGCAAACCATCCAGCGTTCGCATGCGGTCGCTAATGGTGTGCACGTGGTGAGCGTAAATAGGGTGGGCGAAGAAGCCGGCTTAAAGTTTTGGGGCGGATCGTTTGTGTCCAATCCGTTTGGTACCGTCATGTACCAGGCTTCGCACAATGACGAGGAGGTGATTATCCAGGAGCTGGACCTTGAAAAATCCGACTATTACCGCAGCCATTGGCCCTTTCTGCGCGACAGGAGGATCGATTCGTATGAACCCATAAATCAGCGGTTTATCGACGGAGAATAGTCCATAGTCGATGGTCCATAGACCATAGTAAAACTTAACCTTATAATTATGGCTTTTAAATTTGAAAGTTTGCAGGTCTGGAATCGGGCTTTGGATTTGACGGATGAAATCAACACTTTTACCAAAGGTTTTCCTAAAGATGAATTGTTTGTATTAACTCCGCAAATCAAACGCGCCGCAGATTCAGTTGTATTAAATATAGCCGAGGGAAGCACCGGTCAGAGCGATGCCGTTTTTAAAAATTTCCTCACATACGCTTTAAGATCGGGTATCGAAGTTGTTTCTTGTTTATTTATTGCAAAAAGACGAAAAATAATAAA
>JAICXZ010000234.1 GCA_025934475.1 Mucilaginibacter sp.
CATGTTCCAGAAGGCATGGTATCGTCTCAGCGGCGGAAAATATTCGTCTTCGGTTTCCAGCATCCTGAAGTAGAAACCATATTCAGGCACCGACCAGGTGTCTTTACCGAACATGATCCTGTCCTGGTATTTTATGAAGAACGCACGGGCGGTTCTGGGCTCGCGGCCGATTTCTTCCATCACCGCCGCAAATTCGGTATTGACATTGGGCAGGGTATCAAGCATCTTGCCTAATGCCTCCAGGTTGTTGGCCAGCCAGCCGAAGTGGGCAGCAATGAAGGTGGTATGTCTGTGTTTAGCGAAGATATTGTGCTGCTCGGCCATTACTTCCTTCCAGCTTGGGTAGCGCGATGAGGGCCTTGCCCGTGACGGATGCAGTTTAAGCTCGAGCCAGCGCTCATTATTGGCATCGGGTTTATCAAAGAAGGGGGCAGGCTCGCCGGTGTGGATGAGCACGGGAATATGGAGCTCGCCGCATTTTTCCCAAATCGGATCCAGACGCGGGTCATCAACGTGGATGCGTTTGCCATTTTTATCTTTGATCTCCAGGCCGAGTTCTTTATAAATTTTGAGTCCGGCGGCTCCGTTCTTTACGTCTTTCTCTAATTGCTCAACAGTTTTTTGAGTCCAGTTGGGCTCATCGATGGTTGTAAAATCGATATTGGTAAAAACGAGAATGCGGCCCTCGCCGTTCTTCCTCACGTTCTCCATGGTCCGGTCAAAATACTCCGGGCCATTTACTGTAAATAATGTATTACCGTGGTAATTGCTGATCTCTGTGCCACCACGGCCACTCAGGTTTACCATGGCAACCATGTTCAGGCCGTCCATTTCTTTGAGCAATGCCTTCAGGTCCTGGTCGGGCATATCCCATTGATGATTGTGTACATCAATAAAAGGGTATTTGGCCCTTTTTATTAGATGCTGTTTTACTACAAGTGTCGATTTAGGGTTGTAGTTTTCGAAGTCCATCCTGTCCTGACCAAAAAGGGCAGACGACAGTAATACAAGACCCGGTAAGATCAGGCTGCGGAGATAAAATGCTTTTGACATCAGAGTTTTAGCGCGGACGAATTAAAAATAAGTCTTTACCCGATGATAAAAATATGCAAAAGCCATTTTTTTAGGATTATGGCAAAAAGGCAACAATTTTTTTCAAAAATGAGGCTCGGGGTTAGGTTGTTTCCTGGCCAGCAAATTGATGTCCTTTACCTCCAGGATCTGGTTTTCGTAGCCGTACAGCGCGGCGTTGATCATAGCCTCGCCCATTTCGCTCAGCCGGCTTACCATGTTGCGAGAGATGCCACGCAGAATCGGGTAAAGCCAGGTAATGTACTTGTAGTATTTGTTAGTGTTTTTGAGCCCGGGAGTGGGGTGCATATACCCCGGCCGAAAATTATAAACCTTTTTAAATGGCAGCTTGGCAAGGTCGTTTTCTGTTTTGCCTTTTACCCGCGCCCACATGCTGCGCCCCTTTTCGGTACTATCGGTACTTGCTCCTGATACATACTCAAAAATCATGTTGGGATTGACTGAAACAAGCTTTTTGGCAAAATTGAGTGTAAGTGTGTAAGTCAGTCGATAATACTCGTCCTCTTTCATCCCAACGGAAGAAACGCCCAGGCAAAAAAAGCAGGCATCGTAACCGCGTAATTGTTCTTGTATAGGTGTTATATCAAAGAAATCGGCATGAATTATTTCCTTCAGCTTTGGGTGCTGTATGCCGGATGGTTTCCGATTGATGATAAGCACTTCTTCAACTAAAGGGTGTTGAAGGCATTCATGCAGAACGCCTTCACCAACCATGCCGGTTGCTCCGGTTACTATCGCTTTTATTGGTTTTGCCGTCATCAGGCTTTTTGGGTCTTCATTTCTTCAATCATTGCGATGATCTTATCCAACTTGTCCACTTCTATCGCAGCAAGGCGTTTTTGCAGGTCTTCGATCTCGACTTTAGCCTCGCAATTTGTTTTAAAGTCAGCGTCGGCCTGCGCCCGGTCGCGCTCGTTCTGACGGTTTTGGGCCATCATAATAATAGGAGCGGCGTAAGCGGCTTGGGTAGAGAACACGAGGTTGAGCAGGATAAAGGGGTACTTATCCCATTGGTAAACGATGCCTATAACGTTCAGTATCATCCAAATTGCAACAATAACTGTTTGCCAGATGATAAACCGCCACGAGCCCATCCCGTTGGCAACAGAGTCTGCAAGTCTTTGGCCGAAGTTCAAAGAGTCCTTGTGGTGCTGATGCCACGATTTTGTTTTATGCCACATATTATCTTCCATAAAGATTTAAGGTTGTTTTTAATTCTGCTAAATATAAAAAATATGGTTTTAGTAATTGTAAAGGGTCAAAAAATAAAAGAGCCCCGTCCGCTGGCTGGCGAATCGGGACCCTCTTTCACACTCAACTAACTAAATTATTATATAAAGACAGATCAGTAACCGCGGTAGTCATGATCGCGATCATGGTCATGATAATCGCGGTCGTGATGGTAATGATCGCGGTGATAATAATCTTCCCTAACAATACATCCTGAAGTTACTGATATGATAAGGCTTGCTAAAAGCGCTAAACCAACTACTTTCCTTTTCATTTTCCTGGTATGTTTTAGTATCCAACCACTTGCTTATTGGCGATTGTTATAGTTTGGATAGGATTTGGGGCAAAAGGATTAAGCCGGAGAAACAAAAAAGATAAATTCTAACGATTTTCTAATCCTTCAGATTAAATATCAATCCGAAATTGGCATAATGTGCTTCCAGGGTATGTATATATATTTTGGCATTGATGGCCATAAAAGAATTGAGATAATATTTGCCGCCGAGGGTCCAATAGGTATGCGTCGGCTCGGTTGAGACGAAATGAAGATAGTAACCATAGTTAGCCATAAACGCCATACGGCCCAGCCACAGATCGGTACCAAGGCTCAAACCCACACTGAATTTATCGAAGGATGTGCCCGATTCCTGGTAAGTTTGGTAAAAGTCCTGGTACGAGAAGGGCCTGAAATAGTACACGATGTCGGTGCCGGCTTTCACGCTGAAAACCTCGCTGATCCTGTAATTATAACCTGCATATAAGCCTGCCTGGTATAGATTTGACACCGCTTTTTTTTGCGCTGTTGTGTCGGTAGGTGGGATTGGTTTGCCGGTTTGCGTATTAATAAGTGGCTCAACGGGCTGTATAAGCCCCCTCCGGCCAATGCCTATGCCAAATTCGAAACTCCGCTTCTCGTTAATGCCGAAAGTGGCTTTTTGCCTCACGGAGCCCTTTGTGTCAACATCTTGTACAATGCCGACGGAAGCGTTGTATGTATTAACGCCGTCATTCGGCAACTTAAAGGCCGAATTGGAATAATGAAAAAAGTTTAAAAATATCTGCAGACGCGTTGACGGCGAAATTGGAGTTTGGGATTTGATGCCCGCCTGAATTACGAGGTTAATGTGGCTGCCAACGATGAGATTATTTGTTGTGTAATAGGTTTGTGTGGCATAGTTAAGACCGATGGCCGGAGAAAACAGGAAATCAATCTTGCCAATATGATAAAAAGACAGATCAACACATGTCAGAAGTCCGAAATTGCTGCCCAACAATCCATTTGTATTGGGGGTTGAAGCAAGCGATAGTTTCCGGAGATCGAAATAAGAAAATACAAAACCAATGTCTTTTACATTTAGCGCATTGACCCATCGGGTATCATTGCCAGCCATGTTGAGTTGATAAGCAAATTCGGTTCCGAAAAAATTGCCCTTGAATTGATCGTTGACAGGAGATGAAATAGAGAGTCCATAGAATGGCATAATTGCAATGCTATTCTGATTGTTTTGAGCCAGGACTGTATCGCGTCCAGTAATAAAAACAACCAGCAACGAACAAATTGCCAGCTTTGCAGCAACCGGTTTGTGCATTGGAATGTAACAATAGGCCGAATATTTGCTAAACTAATAATTGATAGCGACAGTTTTAATGTAATTCACCAATTTTGCTCCTTGCTTATGCAACAAGGTAAACTTTTGATCATCGACGACGAGGATAGGCTCCGGAATCTGATGGCACGCATCCTTCAGTTGGAGGGCTATGATGTTATTACGGCGTCCACGGGAAAGGAGGGACTTCGCAAATTGCAGCACGAAGCCGTGAATGTAGTTTTGAGCGATGTGAAGTTGCCCGACAGCAATGGCATCGAACTGACCGGGCAGATCAAGAAAGGCTGGCCCGCTACGGAGATAATTGTGTTGACGGCATTTGGAACGATCAATGATGGTGTAAAAGCAATTAAGGTTGGTGCATTTGACTATATCACCAAAGGGGACGATAACGAGAAGATAATCCCGCTGGTGAGCAAAGCGATGGATAAAGCCCTGTTGCAGCAGCGTGTTGCGGAACTGGAAAATAAGCTGAACGATAAGTTTGGTTTTGATCGTATTATCGGAAGATCGCAGGCTATCATTGATGCTATTAAACTTTCGCAAAAAGTTGCTCTGACTGATACCACCGTTTTATTGTTAGGCGAAACAGGCACGGGTAAAGAGGTTTTTGCTGAAGCGATCCACCAGGCGAGCCAACGGAAAGGGAAGCCGTTTGTGGCGGTGAATTGCAGCGCCTTTACAAAAGAGTTGCTGGAAAGTGAGTTATTCGGCCACAAAGCAGGCTCATTTACCGGCGCAACCAAAGATAAAAAAGGTCTTTTTGAAGAGGCCGATGGCGGCACAATTTTTCTTGATGAGATGGGCGAGCTTGATTTGGAACTCCAGGCCAAGCTACTTCGTGTGCTTGAATCGCAACAGTTTTTGAAGATTGGCGATACGAAACCGACACAGGTAAATGTGCGCATCCTTGCTGCCACTAACCGTGATCTTCAGGCTGAGATCGAAAACAATCACTTCCGCTCGGATCTTTACTACCGCTTATCCGTTTTTACTATCACATTACCGGCACTGCGCGAACGGTCAAAGGATATCACCTTATTGGCTGAGTATTTTATGCAATACTTTGCCTCGAAAGTGAAAAAGCCGGTAAACAGCATGTCGACCATTTTCATTGAAAAAATTGAAGCTTACAAATGGCCCGGTAATATCCGGGAACTAAAAAATATCATCGAGCGTGCCGTTATCCTTTGCGATGGTAACGAGTTGGACGAAACGCTTTTACCCTACGAAATTCAGCACGCTAATACCAAAGCATCAACTACGCTATCGGCCTTTGACCTTTCATCTGTTGAAAAACTTCATATTCAGCGCGTGCTTAATCATACCCATGGAAACCGCGCCGAAGCCGCCCGGCTGTTGAATATAGGCGTTGCGACGCTTTATCGCAAGCTTAAAGAGTACGGATTGGAATAGTATAATCGCTGCAATTTGTAATAGAATATTTGCCTACGACCCTGCAATTTCAACAATTGTAACCAGGACAATTAAAATACTCTATATTTACGAATACCAATTATCTTATTTTATGACTTCCCGCAGAGATTTTTTGCAGAAATCCGCCATGCTTGCAGGCGGAGCTGTGCTGGCTTCGGCTTTAGATAACCATGCCTTTGCCATTTTTAAAAACCGCATCATGCCATCCGACCAGATCAACATTGGCGCTATCGGTATTAACGGTATGGGCTGGGCCGATACCACATCAGCACTGAAAGTGCCAGGCGTAAATCTGGTAGCTATTTGCGACGTGGATAAGAATGTCCTCGCCGCGCGAATGAAGGATTTGACCAAGATGGGTTATGATACCGCTAAAGTGCGCCAGTATGATGATTACCAAACTTTGCTCGATCAAAAAGATATCGACGCGGTCATCATCGGTACGCCC
>JAICXZ010000585.1 GCA_025934475.1 Mucilaginibacter sp.
ATCATAAATGTCTACCGTTGCAAATGCTTGTGGACCATTAACCCCTCCTCCAAATAAAAATTTATTTCCGACGGATGCTGCACCCATGCCAACCCGAGCCTGACTTAACTGAGCAGTTGTCCAGCTGTTTGACGAAACATCATATATATCGACAGCATCTGATGCTGAATACGCAATCCCTCCACCAGCAAAAACTATTTTACTGCCACTACTCGCCGCGCCCATATTTGTGCGAGCCTGGCTTAACTGTGCGGTTGCCCAGGTACTAGTGGCTGTGTCATAAATATCGATAGCGCTTGAGAAATTTTCAGAGCCATCCAACAAGCCACCAGCCAAGACAATCTTGGTACCCGCTGAAGCGCAACTAGGTACAGCTCTGCCCTTGCTAAGTTGAGCCGTGGTCCAACTATTATTTGTTATATCGTATATGTCGACCGTATTTGAAACCATGTTGGTTGACTTTACACCGCCTGCAAATAATACCTTCGTTCCGGCAGCGCCACTTGCCATGTTATACCGAGCTTCAGATAAATTTGCTGTGCTAACGGTAAAACCTGCAGTAGTGTTGATACTAACGGTTGGTTTACTGGTGTCTTTTTTGCAGGATAAGATAGCCGAAAATATCAGGCCAAGAAATATATGAGTTTGGATTTTCATCGTTAAGGTTTAGACTTGTTTGATGTTATCCTCAAAAATAATCACAAAAAACTTACTTTTACAAGAAATGAAAAGATTACTCCTATTTATCGGCCTTGTCATAGCAACTATAAGTTGTAAGGCTCAAGACAAACCTCAAAACATTGAAAAAATACCACCGTTCAAAATATTAAAGCAGGACAGCACCTGGTTTAGTGCAAGCAACCTGAAAAAAGGCAAGCCGGTGATGATCATTTACTTCTCGCCAGATTGCAGTCATTGTCAGCACCTGATGTATGAGCTGAAGCCAAAAATGAAAGAGCTGCGCAATACACAGGTAGTAATGGTAACCTTTACCGAGTACTCCATGCTGAAAATGATCAAAGATTTCTGCAAAACTTTCGATCTGGCCAAGTATCCAAATTTTACGGTGGGTACAGAGGCGCATACATACCTTGTGCAGCGATATTACCAGGTGAGAACTACTCCTTACATAGCCGTGTATGACAGGAATGGCAAATTGGTGCGAGCTTTTGAAAAATCGCCGGCTATAGATACACTGATGGCGGCGGTTAAGAAAGGGTAACGCCGTAAGACATATGAAATTGAAGGCCTCGGTGAGGCCTTTTTTGTTTTATAGCCTATTGCTGTTGTTGCTGCTGCTGTTGATGACGCAGCATTTCCATGTACAGTTGGTAGCTGTTTTTCGGACGGTCATCAACGGGTTTAAAGTCGTGCTGTTTGGCTTTTTCTTGCGGTGGTACATGGCCTGCGGGAATCTCGTCCTCGTAACCTACAACTACAGAGACCTCAAGCTTGTGGTCAGAAGACCCTTTATAAACACCGCGTACCGGGGAGCAATCCAAAAAGTTGCGACCAACAGCCAGGCGCACATGGGTTTCGTTGGCTACGCAGTTATTTGTTGGATCAATGCCCAGCCAACCATAGTCAGGGATATAAGCCTCGGCCCAGGCATGCGTTGCGCCCTCGCCGCGCATTGTAGCGTGACGTTGTGTGCAGATATAACCGCTTACATATCGCGCCGGGATATTTACCTCGCGTAACATCACTGTGAGCAAATGCGCGAAATCCTGGCAAACCCCTGCTTTTAGTTTCCAAACTTCGTCCAGCGTAGTTTCTACGCTGGTTACACCCTTTACGTATTCAAAATTTTCGTAAACATATTTACAGAAACGCAAGGCGACCTGGTAAGGGGTATCCTCTTTTGCGCGTTCGGTCTTTACGATAACCTGCAGCTCTTTGAGCCCGTCGAAATATTCAGGTTTCAGAAAATCGATGTAAGGTACCATGTGTGCCAGGCGCTTCAGATCTTCCCATTGTTGTCCGGGGAAAATATCGTTGCCCGGGAGTGGTCTGTGACGCGTACTAACTGATAATTTCGAGCTGATAGTTAAATTGGTATGCGGCTCGCTATGGGTGAATGTGCCCACCTCGTTGCCGTAGTAATCGACATAAGTGTCTACTACCGGGTCGCCGGTAATATGCAGTTCGTGCCTGATAACATCCTGGTAATCATCCTTAATCGGGTACAAAATGATCTGGTTGGCGCTGTCGCGAACCGGGCTGGGGTAGGTGTATCGGGTAATGTGTTCTATTCTGAAATCGGGCATACGCGTAATCAATAATCGGTTTTTCAGGAGTTCGCAAAATAGTGATTATTCAATGCATCGCCAATGCCAAATAGCTGAGCCCTTATTTGCGTGAGGAAGGTGTGCAAACCTTCATCTTCAATAGTCTTAACTGAACTATAGCGAATATGGCTCTGCAGCTTCCCGATCAGGAACGACAATTCGCGAAAACTATCCAGGTTGCTATCGCTTTTTAGGCGTTCAAAATAGCGTTCAATATGGTTAACAGAGTAGATCACCGATCGCGGAAAATCATTATTCAATACCACTTGTTCTATTACATTTTCGGCTTCAAAGCCGGTACGGTAAGTTTTCAGGTAGATCTCGTAACCACCCAGGGAAAGTAAAAGGTGTTTCCAATAGGTGGTATCGCGCAGCAGGTCGGGGTTATGATCGATGGAGCCGAATTTGGTATCCAAAATATCTACCGACTGTATCGCCCGCTCCAGGTAAGCGCCAATATTCATAAAACTCCTCCCTTCGCCGCGTTCCATGGTGATCTCAACGGTGCCGTAGTAGAGCATCACCTGTTTGATCAGAACATCCAATAAACTAATCGGGTCATCTTTTTTCAATGCATTTTCCATGCGGTGGTCCTTTACCGTGTGATAGTATTCATTAAGGCATTGCCAGAGGTCCTTGGTAATGTGCTCTTGAACGCCCCTTGCATTCTCTCTCGCAAACGTAATGATATTGAGGATCGAGTTTGGATTGTTCTTGCCGGTAAGCATATACTTCATAACCGTGCGGCTGTCATTGCCCAGGGCGGCGGTCTCATCATCGTGTCCCGCAAAAATACGGATCACTGGTTCCCACGTAAACTCATGCACTGCATCCTGCGACGATGCATAATTGATCTTTAACATGCGCAAACTACCATCGCTACGCTCTACGTAACGGCTCAACCAATATAAACTTGCTGCGACTCGGCTTAACATTTTTTTTATTTCGGAATTCGGATTTTCAATTTCGGATTTAGTTTTCCTAGTGTTGGTTAAATAGCCTAGGGACTCTACCTTTCGCCTTTAACCTTTCAGCTTTCACCTCCTCA
>JAICXZ010000496.1 GCA_025934475.1 Mucilaginibacter sp.
GAAATCGTTATAAAATTCAAGTGAGCCCGTATGCGGCTGTGTGTCCCATCCTTTATAATCGTCGTAAACCGATACCCTCGGATAGAAATAAGCGATATAAAAACTGGTGGAATCGATCACCCCCTCGCGCCCGCGCCTTTTGGATAGATTATAATGCCAGCTGACATTGAGCTTTAGCGAATCGTGTGGCGTTAGCGGTTTAGCCAGGTTGACCATATAGTTGGTGGTGATTGCTTCACTGTTATCCCAGCCCGCTTTAGCGCCGTTGATCATAAGCTCATCAACCTTGATCCCGGCAGCAGTGTCAGCGGCTCCGCCACGTCCGGCGGTTTGGTGCACATTCTCTATTAACTTCATGTTGAGACTTTTCAGCGCGTCAGGACTATTATTAACGTAGATGATCTGTTCGGTTCCCCTGATTAGATTATTGGGCGGCGCTACCGTTATCGCAATATGATAAAGCGCATGATTTTGCCAGTAGTTTTTTCCGGGTTTGCCGCTCATGGAGCGTGTGCCGTTATCATAAGCCTTTTGTATTTCGGGAGGCATGGTGAGGGTTTGCGCATCGGCCTGCGATAGCGCCAGGCACACAATAGCGGAGCAAATGAATGATTTTAACATAGTCAGTTTTATTGAGAATCAGCAAACTTATCAAAAAGTTGGGTACATCGCTCTTTCAGCGGAGCGATCGGTTAAAGGTGTTAAAGTTTTTACAATGTGGAGGGCTATTTAAGGCTAGCCGGTCATCCGGCCCGTCCTACGCTTTGTTTCCATTTCTTCCTTTTATCATCATAACCCCGGTTGCCGGCAACCACCTCGACTACCTGTGGCTGCTCTCGCGCGATATAACCATGCCCAGCTACATCATGCACCGCTATATCGAGATTGCTGAAAGGATTGGGTATGATACGGGAAAGTTGGTGTGGACGAGGCAGTAAAAGCGCTATTTATAATTACGATTTCATCGCTTTTATCACAGCTTCCGATTTCGAGTTAACGTGCAATTTTTCGTAAATGTTCCTGATATGGAACCTAACGGTATCAATGCTTATATTTCTGGCTGCGGCAATCATTTTGTAGCTCATTCCTTCAACCAGCGATTCCAAAATTTCGTGTTCGCGGTTGGAGAGATCGGCGAACTCCTTTACGGTTACAACAGATTGCTTCCGGAACTTTTCCAGCACTTTTTGTGCGATAACCGGCGTCATGGGTGCGCCGCCTTCATAAACTTCTACAATAGATTTGAGCAATGTTGCCGGAGGGGTATTTTTCAATAAGTATCCTGAGGCGCCGTTGCATATAGATGCAAAGATTTTGTCCTCATCTTCTACCACTGTTTGCATGATCACCTTTACCTGGGGAAACTTGTCGTGAATCGTCAAAACCCCTTCTATGCCTGTTTTGCCAGGCATTTTTATATCCATCAATACCACATCCGGGCGTACCCGGTTAATATTAAAAATAAGATCATCGCAATTGGCAAACGCCCCGGTACAGCACATTCCGGTTGTGCCGTTAACCAACTGGAACAGGCTTTCCCTCAACAGCAGGTTGTCTTCAAATATGGCCACACGTATATCCATCCTTATTCATTTTTAAATTCCAGCTCTATCGTGGTGCCTTTACCTGGAACCGATTTGATACTAAATCTTGCTTTCATCAATTCGGCACGGTACCGCATATTATTCAGCCCATTGCCCATGGTAATTCTATGTGGCTCAAAACCGTCACCATCATCTCTGATGGTCATTTTCAAACTATTCTGTTTATCCTGGATAAAAACAAATGCATTTGCTGCCCGGGAGTATTTAGCGCTATTATTTACCGCCTCCTTGAAAATGAGGTAGAAGTTTTCCCGCTTATCCATTTTCAGTTTGGACTGAATAAGACTTTTATCAACATCAAACTGTAAAGCAATATCTTTTGCCGATAAAATCTCGGCAGCAAATGCCTTCATACGCTTGATAATGTTTTCAAAATTGTCATTCTTTGGATTGATCGTCCATACCATGTCGTTTACTGAGTCGATCATATTGCGGGAGCTGTTCCCGATTTTTTCCAGCAAGCTGTTGGCAAGCGGCGACTGCCCCTTTATCTCCTGGTGAACCAATTCGCTCATAATAGAAATACTGCTCAGCGTGGCCCCCAAATCATCGTGGAGGTCGCTTGCAATCTTATTTCTGATACGTTTAATGTCTCTTGTTTTCTGCATCCGGTTATACCAGATAGCATACAAGATCATTACTGCGCACAATACGTAAAGCGCTTTAAACCACCAGGTTTGCCAGAAGGGCGGCGAGATAGTTATTTTTAAAGAAGTAACTGCCGGGTTCCAAATTCCATCATTGTTGCTTCCTTTAACCATAAATGTATATTGGCCCGGATCAAGGTTAGTATAATTGGCGAAATGTCTTGCCGCATCGGTAAATGTCCACCTTTTATCCAGTCCGTCGAGCCGGTATGCGTATTTGTTTTTTTCAGAATGGAAATAATTTAGGGCCGAAAACGTAAATGAAACAGCGTTTTGGTCATAATTTAGCTTTATCGCCTTTGTATCCTCGATTTGTGATAGCAAGATGTTTGAGCCGTCGGCATATTTTATGCGATGGTTGAAAATATCCAACCCTGTAATGTAAACGGGAGGAATAAATAGATTATCTTTTAATTCATCCGGATTGAAATAAAAGAAGCCTTTGTTCCTGGTTCCAAAATACATCGTTCCGTCAAGACCATTATATGCAGTGCAATAATACATTTGATTTGATGGAAGCCCGTCGCTTACATCATAGTTTCGGAATTGAATTTTACAATCGGGAGAAAAAGGATTATCAGGCGGAGCAAAGCAACTTATTCCGTTCATTGTTCCCAGCCAAAGGTTGCCCTTGTTGTCGGCAGTTATGCTGATAACACCATCATTGCAAAGGCCGTCATCGCTAGTGAAGGCTCTGAATTTTTTTGTCACCGGATCGAACGCATTTAAACCGCCTCCATCGGTACATAGCCAAATTATTCCGTTTTTTGATTCATAATAATCATAAACAAAATCGTTGCTTACAGAAGCTGGATTGCCGGCGTTATGCCGATAAATCTTGAATGTTTTTTTATCAGGGTTAAAAATCACAAACCCTCCGCCCCAGCTGCCTATGTAGATGTCGCCATTCGAGCTTTGAATCAAATTGCCGACGGGAAAAGGACTTGCGGTGTGGCCGTCCTCAATTTTTATAGAATGAAATTTACCTGAAGCAGGCTCAAAAGACTCAAACCCACCTGTAAAGGCAGTTATCCAATACCGGCCTTTCGTATCTTGTATTATTCCATTGCATCTGGCGTCGTTCAAAGAATTGGGATCTCCGTCACGATGCCTGTACCAACGACGCTTCTTCGTTGCCGGATCATATGAAAGTAAACCGCCCCATGAGCATAACCAGATAACACCCTGCCTGTCTTCATAGATGTATACTACATGATCGGTTTCTTTTATATTTCCGCCAACTTCAAAAGGTTTTGTTTGGCCGTTTTTTTTGTTAAATATGGTTACACCTTTGTCGGTGCCAAAAAGCAACTGACCATTGCTGGTTTGAAAAGTACAAATTGCTATGTTGGATGCAAGCGAGTTTGCATTACTTGCATCATGATTTACAATATGGATTTTTTTTTGAAAAGGGCTAAAGAGATAAATTCCATCTTGTTGGGTAGCAATCCAAATATTTCCGTTTTTATCTTCAAATAACTGCCGCACAAAATAGCCATCAGCGTTAGTGAATGAAGGAACAGGGTAAAATTTTCTGTTGAGCGAATCATAAAATTCTAATTTATTGTCACTTGTAATGATCCACAAGCGGCCGCCGGAGCGAGCCTC
>JAICXZ010000015.1 GCA_025934475.1 Mucilaginibacter sp.
GCTTTTTGCCCAGGACAGGACCGTCACTGGTACTGTTCGCGACCTGGGTGGAACCCTCCCCGGAGCGACGGTGTATGAAAAGGGGATGCCTACCAATGGAACAATTACCAATATAGCCGGTAAGTTTAAGCTCACACTTAAGGGACATTCCAACATATTGGTGGTTAAATTTATAGGTTACATAGCGGCCGAGGTGCACGTTCCATCTGATAATAAACCACTTGACGTCACCCTGCAGACCAACAGCAACGGTTTGGACGAGGTATCGGTAGTGGCCTATGGCAAGAAAAAACGTATTACCAATACAGGCGCCGTAAGTTCTATATCGGCAGCAGATATTCGTACTGTACCAACGGCAAACGTGCAAAATGCACTTTCGGGCAAATTGCCAGGCTTCTTCTCGCAACAAAGCTCTGGTCAGCCTGGTAAAGATGCTTCTGACTTTTTTATCCGCGGTATTAGCTCACTCAACCCGGCAGGTAATCAGCCGCTAATCATAGTGGACGACGTAGAATACAGCTATGACCAATTACAGCAGATCAACGTTAACGAAATTGAAAGTATATCTATTTTGAAAGACGCTTCAAGCACGGCCATCTACGGTATCAAAGGTGCAAACGGTGTTTTGGTGGTAACAACCAGGCGAGGCAAGAGCGGTGCACCGCAAGTAAACCTTCGCGTTGAAAATGGTTTGCAGCAGCCGACAAGAACACCAAAGTTCCTTGATTCGTACCAGTCGGCTACGTTGATCAACGAGGCAGAACAAAATGATGGCATTCAGAAGTCATTTACCCAGCAGGATCTTAACCTGTTCCAAAATGGCTCAGATCCCTACGGGCATCCTAATGTAGACTGGTATGACAAGATCTTTAAAAAATACTCTTACCAGGCCAACTCGAATCTTGATATATCTGGCGGAACTAACGCTCTGAAGTATTTTATTTCGGGTGGTGCGCTCAATCAGAACGGTTTGGTTCGGGATTTTGCCGATCCGCAAAGCCTGGTTAATACGAACTATTACTTTACCAGGTATGACTTCCGTTCGAATCTTGATTTGAAAGCAAACAAAAATCTCGACTTGCGACTGGATGTAACTACACGTTTTTCTGACCTGAATCAACCGAATAGTGAGAACGCAGTAGGAGAGGTGTACAATTTTACAAAGGAAACACCCTTCACTGCGCCTTATTTGAATCCGAACGGCACTTATTCGTATGCTTATTCGCCGTTCAACCCTGATCATTTGCCCACGCTTAATGCGCGTTTGGCTACAGGAGGGTATCAGCACTCGAGGCGTACTGATTACAATGTTTTGTTTGGCGGCACCGAAAAGCTGGATGACATCACAGACGGTTTGTCACTTACCGGTCGTGTAGCATTTTCAAGCAGCGAGCAGTTTACCAAGCAGATATTTAACGGCGGTATTCCGGCCTACCACTACGATCCTACCACTAATCAGTATACGCTAAGGCCAGGTGCAACTTATGTATACCAAACCTACGCTCTAACGGGTAGTACGGATCTCAATACCAACAATTACAACGTGCAAATCTTTGCGAATTACGATCGAACATTCAATAATGTGCACCACATTTCGGCATTGGCGCTGTTTAATCAACAATCGCAGACTAACTATGCTGCGCCGTTCCTTGACGGTTCGCTGGTTGGCGTGCCGCAAAAATTCAGGGGGATATCTGGCAAAGTAGATTACGATTATAATCAGAAATACCTGGTAGGCATCAACATCGCCTACAACGGTACGGACCGCTTTGCAGCAAATCATCGTTACGGAACGTTCCCGGCTGTCAGCGTTGGTTATAACCTGGCCAAGGAAAAGTTCTTTGAAGACGCATTGCCAACTTTCAGCCTGTTTAAACTGCGTGCCAGTTATGGTTTGGTGGGTTCGGACGCCGCGCCAGGTAACCGCTATGTATACAACCAGGTTTATGTTAATGGCGGCGGTTACAACTTCGGACAAACGGCACAAGGATATCCAAGTATCTACGAAGGCGCTTTGGGTAACTCGAACGTGGTTTGGGAGCGTGCCAAGAAGTTTGATGTGGGTTTAGATATGAACTTACTGAATGACAAACTCTCCGCTACTATCGATTATTTCCACGATATCAGGTTCGATCAGCTGATCGTTCCCGGAAGTGTTCCTGAGATATTAGGTGTCGATCTTCCTGCAGTTAATATTGGACGTACGCTCAACCAGGGTATCGATGGCCAGATAAGCTATCACGGCGTTGCCGGTAAAGTTCAGTACAGTACATCATTTGTATTCTCGTACGCTAAAAATAAGATATTGTTTCAGGATGAGGCCAATCCGGCGTATCCCTGGTTAGCACGTACCGGTCAGCCGATCAACCAGCCTTATGGTTACCACTACCTGGGCTTCTACACTGCTGCTCAAATTGCAACGGTGAAAGCTTACCAGGCTGCGCATGGTGGCTCAAATGCCGGCGACGCGATCGCAATTCCTGATAACGGAGTTCCATTGCAACCAGGCGACTTACGTTACCAGGATTTGAACGGTGACGGCATTATCAACGTATTCGACCAGCGTGCAATTGGCCACCCTAACCTGCCAAATACCACCTTGGGTTTGAACCTGCAGGCAGTTTATAAAGGATTCAGCATTAGTGTGCTGTTCCAGGGGGCGTTTAATTACAGCTTTGCAATTGTGGGTACGGGTATCGAACCGTTTCAAAGCCAGTTCCAGCCAATACATTTGGACCGTTGGACTCCAGAGAACAGCGTGAATGCGCAGTATCCGCGTTTAACTATGAACCCGACATCAGTGGATAGCCCAACGGCTTATATGTCGGATTTCTGGCTGGTTAATGCGTTTTACATTCGTTTAAAAACTGTCGATTTAGGTTACCAGCTACCGGCTAATGCTTTGCCGTTTCACCTGCATAACGTAAGGGTTTATCTAAGTGCATACAACCTGTTTACATTCGACAACTATCATAAATATCAACAGGACCCGGAGATAGCCACCAATACGGCGGGCGACGCTTATATCAATCAGCGGGTTATGAATTTAGGTGTGCAAGTTGGTTTTTGAGCATAATTGGTTAATTTAAAGGCCAGCGTAATCCTTCGCTGGCCTTTTTTATTTCGGCGGATTACACGATGCAATAACTAAATAAAGATGTTTCCCACGCTGGATTATTTATTCCATATCAAACTGCCGGTGACTATTCAGACGTTGGGCTTTTTTGTGGCGTTGGCTTTTGTTGCATCCTACCAGGTTTTCAAATCGGAATTCAAACGATATGAGGCACTAGGAAAGATAGCTGCAACAACGAAAATGGTGTTGGCTGGGAAACCATTGTTCATTGCCAATTTGATCATCAATTCGCTGCTTGGTTTTGTTTTGGGGTATAAAGCTGGCGGCCCGTTTCTTCAACATTCGGCTTTTCAGGCCGATCCACGACAATATATTTTTTCATTGCAGGGGAGTCTTGCCGCTGGCGTAATTGTCGCACTGATCTTTGCCATTTGGGTTTATCGCGATCAAAAGGATGACTTGAAAATGGGGGCAAATAAGCCCATAGCAAAAACGGTGCATGCTTATCAATTGATGGGCACCATCGTGCTGTCTGTGGGAATTGCGGGCGTTATCGGTTCAAAGCTGTTTGATGTCATTGAACACCTGGACGTATTTAAATATGATCCCATAAGGGCACTATTTAAAAGCACAGGCTACAATTACTATGGTGGATTGATATTTGGGGCGCTCACGTATTTGTACATCGGATATAAGCATGGGATGAAGCTGGTTCATTTGGCGGATATCGGCTCGCCGGGTATGATGTTGGCTTATGGCGTGGGGCGGATTGGCTGCCAATTAGCTGGGGACGGTGATTGGGGTATTGTAAACCTTCATCCCAAACCGGGATTGTTAACCTGGTTGCCCGGTTGGATGTGGTCGTTCCGGTTTCCGCATAATGCGATCAATGCTGGATTGCCAATTCCCGGCTGCGACGGTAATTATTGCAATCAGCTGGTTAATGGCGTCTATCCAACGCCGCTTTACGAGGCGGTTTTGTGTATCGGGTTGTTCCTGGTGATGTGGTTTTTCCGGAGAAGGATAATTACGCCCGGGGCAATGTTTTGCCTGTACCTGGTATTGAATGGAGCCGAGCGATTCATGATAGAATGCATCCGGGTAAATGCCAGGTATGCGATTTTGGGGATGAATATGACCCAGGCACAAATGATAGCGACTTTGATGTTGTTGGGAGGAATAAGCGGGTTTGCATACCTGGCTTTTATTCGGGAGCGGACTAGGAAATCACATCCTCTATTGTAATTTTGATTGATCGCACAGATCGAACCAGTTTATAAACCTGATGAAAAAAACGATTTTCCCCTTTGGGGCAGTCATCCTCATTTTGACGGCTTGCCAGCAGTTAACGGCACAATCTGTCGATAAAAAGGCAGTCAATTTAACGGATGTAGCTTTTACGGTCGAGGCGGCTCCGGAGTGGTCGGTGCTTCTAAAGCGAAATGTAGGTTGGTTTGGGGCGGATGGAATCTACACTATTCCGTTAAATGGAAGGGAGCATCAACAGGCCCGCGACTCGCAAAAAACATTGTTCATTTTCAGTGATTCAATGATAGGGGAGGTGACCGATAGCACAATGCTGCCGGGATATAAAATGATCCATAACTCAGTAGCCTATTTGACAAGTAATAGGCCCGACTCAAGTCATATTAAATTTTACTGGGATAAAGGCAAGGATGGTAAACCAGAATCCTTATTTATCCCTCATACTTCCAAAACGCAACCCGGCGATTACTTCTGGCTGGGCGACGGCTTTTATAATCAAGCCACTCACGCGACTTATATTTTCGGCTACCGCATCCACAATGTAAATGAGGGAGCGTTTGGTTTTAAAGAGGTCGGTAATGTCATTATTAAGCTACCCGCAAACAGCCAGCCGCCATATCGCGACCAGGAGCAAATGGACACGCCTTTTTACCTGGATAGCAATAATGAGATCGGTTCATTTGGCGCGGGCATATTTGTAAATACCGCCGAATCAGGCGCCAGGCATCCAGATGGCTATATCTATGTTTATGGAGTGATCGGCCTGGCAAAAAAACTGGTGGTGGCCCGGGTTAAACCGATGGATTTTGAACACTTCGATCAATGGACGTTTTGGGATGGAAAAACCTGGGCGAAAGATATCCAGAAGGCCGCGCCTGTAACAGATAGGGTTTCGAATGAATTAAGTCTCACAATACTACCAGACGGCAGATATGCGCTCGTTTTCCAGGAAGGAGGGATGAGCACTACGGTCGGCATGCGGATTGGCGCTAGTCCGGTTGGGCCTTTTGGTCCGATCATTAAACTTTGGGATTGCGGTAAAGATATTGAAGAAAAAACCTTTTTGGTTTATAATGCAAAAGCGCATCCAACACTATCAGCCCCTGGCGAACTGCTGATCACTTACAATGTGAATTCTGCAGAATTCATTAAGGACTTGAATAAACATCCGCATTTGTACCGTCCAAGATTTATCAGGGTAAAGTTTAAATAAGGCAGCCATGTTTCTAAGTAAAAAACTTGTGATTGTCATTGCTAAATCGTTTTATTTAATATATTTGCCATAGCTAATCTTAAGCCAATTATTAAATACACCAATGCGAAATAAACTTCTTCCATTACTTTTTACCGCCATTTTAGGAGCAAGCGCCTTTGCACAGGAAACCAATCTGGTGAAATATGTAAATACCCGGCAGGGTACCAATACCAAATTCGAGTTTTCTTATGGTAACACTTATCCGGCGACTTCATTGCCCTTCGGCATGAATACCTGGACGGCTCAAACCGGCAAAAATGGTGATGGATGGAAGTACCAATATTTTGTGCATACTATCCGCGGTTTTCAGCAGTCGCATCAGTGTAGTTCCTGGGTTAACGATTATGCCGTGTTTTCCCTTATGCCGGAAGTAGGAAAGTTGGTTGTTAACGATGACCAACGCGCCGCAGCGTTCAGTCATGATAACGAGATTGCTGAACCAAGTTACTACCGGGTTAAGTTCGATAACAGCATCGTAACCGAGATGACGCCGACCGAAAGGGGGGCTCATTTAAGGTTTACATTTCCGAAAGGTCAAAATGCTTACCTGGTACTAGACGGATACACCAAAATGAGCATGGTGAAGATCATTCCTGAGAAGCGAATGATCGTGGGGTATGTAAATAATTGTCGCTGGGCCCCACAGAACTTTAAGAACTATTTTGTAATCGTGTTCGATCAACCTTTTATCGCTCATGGGACTTGGGAAAACAGGCATGATAAAGTGTTTTCGGATAGCCTGGCAAAGGAGGGAGAAGGTGCCGGAGCTTACCTGAAATTCAAAAATGGTGCGACAGTGCAGGCTAAAGTAGCCTCATCTTATATAAGTCCCGATCAGGCTCAGCTAACGCTGGAACAAGAATTAGGCAAATACAAATCATTCGACGAAACCCGGAAAGCTGCGGATAAGGTTTGGAATACGCTGCTCGGGCGCATGAAAGTAGAGGGCGGATCGGAAGAAGAGAAGGCCACTTTCTATTCTTGTCTGTATCATGCTAATTTATTCTCTCACAGCTTTTTTGAATATAATAAAGAAGGCAGGCCTTATTACTATAGTCCTTACGATAGTAAGATACATGATGGCTATATGTATACTGATAATGGCTTTTGGGATACCTTTAGAGCGCAATTTCCATTGAATCTTATCTTACATCCAAAGATGCAGGGACAATATGTAAATGCATTGCTCGATGCACAGGAACAGTGCGGATGGCTGCCTTCATGGTCGTTCCCTTCAGAAACAGGCGGTATGTTGGGTAATCATGCTATTTCCTTGTTGACCGATGCCTGGGTTAAAGGAGTGCATACTTTTGACCCTGAAAGAGCATTGAAGGCTTATTATCACGAGGCTACCAATAAAGGCCCTTGGGGCAGTGCCAATGGCAGACCCGGATGGAAAGAATACTACCAGGACGGTTACGTACCATTTACCAAACAAACGCTTGGCTCAACCGCCTGGACGCTGGAATTTGCCTACGATGATTTTTGCGGTTACCAGCTTGCAAAAATGACGCATCATCCGTTTTACGAGAAGGTATTTAGCCGACAAATGTATAACTACAAAAACCTGTTCGATCCTAAAACGCGCTTTGTGCGGGCAAAGGATACCGAAGGCAATTGGATTGAGCCATTCGATCCAATGGATTGGGGTGGCCCGTACACCGAGGGTAATGCCTGGCATTGGACATGGTCGGTATTTCAGGATGTGCAGGGACTCATCAACCTCATGGGCGGCGATAAGGATTTCACGGCGAAGATAGATTCAGTATTCACCGAACCCGGTACGATCAAAGTAGGTGGTTACGGCTCAGTAATACACGAAATGACCGAAATGGCGGCGTTCCACATGGGGCAATATGCCCAGGGCAACGAGCCGATACATCACCTGCTTTACCTGTACAATTACGCCTGTGAGCCGTGGAAAGCGCAACAACATTTGCGTGATGTGATGACCAAAATGTATAATTCGACAGAAAATGGTTATCCGGGTGATGAGGACGAGGGCCAAATGTCTTCATGGTTAGTGCTGAGCGCCGCTGGCATTTATAGCGTTTGCCCAGGTACTGAGCAGTATGTGATCGGCAGCCCATTATTTAAGAAAATGAGCATCGCGCTGGAAAATGGCAAAAAGTTTGTGATCGAAGCGGAGAATAACAATGCAGAGAATGTTTACATCCAGTCGGCGACACTGAACGGCAAGCCATATACGCACAATTGGATATCGTATGCCGATATAATCAATGGCGGTACTCTGCATTTTGTGATGGGCAATAAACCAGCACTTAATCGTGGTTTGGCGCCGGAAGACAGGCCGTTTTCGCTATCAAAACCGCCTGGTGCAAAATAAATTACCATCATTTTATGATGCAGTTGTTACTCTGACTGAAGTAATTTTATTATTTTTCGACTCGGAAGTAAAACGATTTATAGCTGGGTATGGAATCAAAACCTGTATTTGTCGACAGGCGTAATGTTGTGGTGTTTGTTTTTGTGGTGTCGCTTTTCATGCTTTGGGGTATCGCGATTACTATGGGCGATGTTTTGAATAAGCATTTTCAGAACGTCCTTCATATTTCCAAGTCGTCATCCGGACTGATCCAACTCTCTATTTTCGGAGCCTACGCAGTGATGGGTATTCCGGCGGGCTTATTCATGCGCCGGTTTGGTTATAAATACGGCGTCATTATGGGCCTGTTTTTATATGCCTTTGGCGCATTTTTATTTATACCGGCGTCCAATATGGCGTCGTTCCCTTTTTTCCGGATAGCGCTTTTCATTCTGGCGTGCGGACTCGCTACGCTTGAAGCAGTTGCTCACCCTTTTGTTGCTGCGCTAGGCGATGAACGTTCCAGCGACCAGCGCATGAATTTTGCCCAGGCTTTTAATAGCCTTGGCGGTGTAATTGGGCCGCTTATCGGAAGCTATTTCTTTTTCTCGGGGAATCAAGGACAATCATCCGACCTGGTCGCGGTAAAACAGCTGTATCTGGCAATTGGCATTATTATAGCAGCAATTGCCGTGGCGTTTTCGTTTCTGAAAGTCAACATCAGTTGCCATACCGAGGCAATTTCTGTTGATGGTTATGCCGTGGCCGAAGCCAATCCTATCAAAAAGAAACTGATCCATCAAAAGCACTTCGTTTTTGCGGTGATTGCTCAATTATTTAACGTAGCTGCGCAAGGAGGTACATGGGCGTATTTTATCAATTATGGTCACGAGGTAATGCACCTTTCTGATAGAAGTGCAGCACACTTTTTTTCTTTGAGCATATTTTTGATGATGATCGGCAGATTTGCCGGGACCTTCCTGATGCGCTATGTCAAACCCAATCTACTGCTTTCAATTTTTGCATCGGCCAACATGGTTATGTGCGTCATTGTTGCCCAGGCTCAGGGATGGACATCGTTTACCGCCCTTATCCTGATCAATTTCTTTTTTAGCATCATGTTCCCAACTATTTTTAGCCTGGGGATAAAGGATCTGGGTAAGGATAAGCAGCAGGCATCGTCATTCATCGTCATGGGTGTAGTAGGCGGCGCAATTTTCCCGCCGTTGATGGGATTGATTGCCAATAGCAGCGTATCAAACGCATACTATTTGCCCATTATATGCTATGCTGTGATATGTGCTTTCGGTTTAAGCTATAACTATCTTAAGCCCAATAATCTGATGACTCGTACAACTTCTGAAAACAAATCATATATTCGTTTACCCCAAGACTAAGCCCAGGTGAAGAAAAAATTATCCATAGTAGACATTGCCAATCAGCTGAATATTTCAAAAACAACTGTATCGTTCATCCTTAATGGTTTAGCCAAAGAAAAAAGGATCAGCGACGAAGTTGTCGAGCGAGTGTTGAAGTTTGTTAAAGAGGTTGAATATAAACCAAACTCGCTGGCAAAAAGCTTGCGTACTGGTAAATCGAATACTATCGGACTGATGGTTGAGGATATATCTAACCATTTCTTTGCCAACATAGCGCGGTTGATAGAGGATAAGGCGTATGAGAACGGTTTCAAACTAACCTATTGCAGTACGGATAATAAGACTGACAAAACCCGCGAGATGATTGCCATGTTCCGCGATCGCCGCGTCGATGGCTATATCATTGCCCCTCCTGAGGGAATTGAAGAAGACATAGCGCAGCTGATCAGCGAAGGTTTTCCGGTGGTCTTGTTTGACCGCTATCTCACCAATATTACAACTGATTACGTGGTGGTCGACAATTTTTTTGCCACCTACAACGCTACCAAGCACCTGATCAACCAGGGCGGCTTCAGAAATATCGGCTTCGTTAATTTTACATCGAATCAAACTCAATTGCAGCAGCGCATGCAGGGATACAAGATGGCGATGAACGAACACAATCTTAAAACTTATATCAAAGAGATTGTTTATCACCCCGACCAGGAGCTGATCACAAAACCAATCAATGCTTTTTTGAAAAAACACGATTTCCTCGACGCGGTGCTGTTTGGCACCAACCATTTAGGCGCATGTGGGCTACGTGTAATAAAGGAACTCGGACTGACTATACCCGACGACATCGCAGTTGTATCTTTCGACGACTACGAGTTGTTCCAAATGTATAATCCGCCGATAACAGCTATTGCACAGCCTATTGACAAAATCGCGGACAAGATCATATCTATCATGGTTCAGCGGCTTACCCAAAACTCTTCGGATAAAGCCGAAACGGAAACTGTGATGATGCCAACCGAATTATTTGTACGGGAATCCTCAATAAAAAAACTAACAATGGCGGGCTAAGTTATATCACCCTATTTTCCTGATAACGTTTTGTTTATAGCTGCTTCTGCTAAAGGCTCGAGTATTTTGTAGCCAGCCAGGTTTGGATGAACTCCGTCGATTGCCAGGTCCTTTTTAAAGCCCCGCTTGTCATCAACTACTACTGAATAATAATCGACGTAGGTCAATTTATTCTTATCAGCGTAGCTTTTCAGCATGGCGTTTAATTTAATGATCGAAGGCACCGGATCTATACCCGGATGCCATGGAAAGCCAATCGCAGGCAACACCGAACAGAAAATTACTTTGATGTCATTCGCTTTAGCGATTTCGGCCATAGAAATGATATTGCCCGCAACATTCTCTATTTTCGACGGACCTGTGTTCCCGGCTATGTCATTAATACCTGCAAGTATGATAACCACGTGCGGGTGCAGGTTTACCACATCCTCGCGGAAGCGTACCAGCATTTGTGGTGTGGTTTGTCCGCCAATGCCACGGTTTATATAGCCATGAGTTTGGAAAAATTCCGGGTCCTTATTGATCCAACCTTCTGTGATCGAATTTCCCAGGAAAACAACCCGTTTTTCATCCTTGGCAGGTGCGGATACTTTTTCATTATCGTCTTCATAGCGCTTCAACCAGGCCCAGTCGTTGTGTAACCGGTCATCTATCACCTTCATGAAATTTGCCCAGTCTCGCTGCCTCCTTTGCGTTTCGGTTTTCTCGTTGCTGATGGGTTTCAGGAAACCGAGCCCAGCCATCCAATTGATAAGTTCTATATTCTGAAGGCTATCTGCAACCGGTTGCCGATGCAGGTGTAAATCTGCTTTTCCGCCCTTTTTGATCCAACTGGAATAAAAATGGATGGTACTTTGAGTGTTGTTGCCGTTTTGATCAATAAATAAAGGCGTAGTTAAGGCAATCTTCAGCTTCGATAACGTCCCTGGATTGATCATGCTAATAAATGCCGCTGAGTCGATTGCCATAGGCGGCAAAGTAGTCTCACCAAACGCTATTATGCCTATTTGGGGGCTAACGACTTTATGTGCAATCACACTAGTACGCAACTTTTGAAATAAATCGTGTACATCTGTACCATTGCCTGCTTTTGCAGCAAGTATGCCTTTTTTGTTTAACGTGCTTATTAATCTATCGGCGTTTGCACCATCCCGGGCGTAAACGATTACCGAAGTGGAAGTGGGTTGTATGGTTGAATCAGCCGGGAAGAAAGTAGATGTTTTTTGCTGTGCTTGAACGCATGTAAATGATAACATCAGGGCAACTAATGGGAGTAGATTTTTAGTAGGCATTTTTGTAAGAATTGGTTAAACCGGCGGTGCCGGCACAATGCAAATATTAGAAAAGGAAATTATTTAATAAAACGATTTAGCAAATTGTTTTTGATCGGTATTGCCAACAAAAAAAGCAACCAGGTGTTACGGTTGCTTTTTATAAGGAGTTTTTAAATCTAACTGTTATAATCCGATCAATGAATAAGGAATTCTCACGGCCTTGATCTGGTAAGCGTTAGGGTCCTGGTTGTTGTTGAAACAGGTTTGAGTAGAGCAACTGCCCCCGCTGGCATTATAATTCAGGCAATAGGTGATCAGCAATTCATTATGAGCGTTATTGAACTCAGGATGGATGGCCGGAGTATAATACTTAGCGAGGTGACCATTATACCAGTCGTTAATTGTAAACACTTTTTGCGGCGCCGTAAATGGTCCAAATGGACTAGTGGCCGTTGAAATGTAGACGTTGTGGGAGGATGGATCGCAGAAATAGCCAAGGTCGAGCTGGATCATAACGTACTTGCCGTTGGCATATGCGATCATTACATTTTGTTGGGTTGATGTACCCGAACCAATGGTTAATTGCCCTGACAATGAACTGGTTGTATCCGGGGTTGATGCCCAGCTATGGCCTCTCCAATATGACCATGACGATGGATTGCTCGTTGGATATCGCGCCAGGAATATGGACTCTGCGTTAAAATAGGTGCTTTCGGCTCCATAAACATAGACGGTATCACCGGCCGGTTTTTTGATCATGCCTACAGAATATCCAATTTTGGTTTGACCTGACATGCCATTAGGCGTCAGTCTGGTAACTCCACCCCATGCAGTACTGCCAGTGCTTTCGGCTACCTGGTTTAACACCTGGTTAGCCGGTGTAGACCCATTAGCAGATTCATAAGTATAGAGGAGCACATTGCTGCCTATTTCAACTCCTACGCCGGGCCAACTGTAGGTGCTACTATGATCTCCCGGACTTTTAACAATTTCCAACTCGTTGATGCCGGTGCCAGCATTACTTGTTGTTGTGATATTTGGCGTAGAAGTGGCGGTCCAATTGGAATTATTCGGCTGTAGAAGGCCCGAATTGTGGTAAGAGAAAAATTGGCAGTAAAGATAGCCGTTGCTTTGCAGCTGACTGGATGCATAGGCATCTTCGGTGATCCATAATATTTTTCCGTTGTTAGCTCCATTGGTCAGCGGAACACTTTTGCCTTCGTCAAAAGCCACGGTAGTGTTTGTTGTGTTGGGGCGGTGAAAGAAAGTAACCACAGCGTCATCGCGATAGGCCTCGTTTGTAATGCTCGAAAGGCTCCAGTACTGGTTCGTGGTGCTGGTAAGCGTTTCCTCGGTTATCGGGGCGCCGTCGGCTGTGGAGTTAGCATGATCGGTTAAAACCAACCCATTTGCATTCTGAATATAATAATAAGTCTGTCCACTCACTTGGTGCAGATACCATATCTGGCTTGGAAAGCCGTTTGAATGGTCTTGCCACAATTGAGTGCCCGAGGTGCCATTTGGCGCTTCAAGGTACATGCCGCTGGCCGCATTCAGAATCTTGAAAGGAGTGCTGGAGGTAATGGTTCCCGTGTTTTGTTGAATAAGATACCATTTCTGGTTTGCCGACACAGAAACTCCTGTATTAAAGTTTGTGTATTGCTGAACATTGGCAGGATTGTTCTGAGCCTTTAAGAGGGTAGAGTCGCCCCGGACTTCAAGAACCTTACTGCTGAATACATTCGAAAACTGGAAACATCCATAAGCAGAAGGCGGGGAACCCGCGAGGGTGCTCCCATGAGGTGTTGTTGTAGTTTTCTTTGAACTGTTTAAGATTTCGTTTTTCTTGCATCCTGCTGCTATCACCAGCAGCGCTGCCAAACAAGGTAGTAACGGTCTTTTCATTTTCTAAAAAATTGTAGGGTTAATAATTGGTATGACCGGCTAAAGGATTGATCCGGCTGTTTGTCTTTACAAAGTAAACCAGGAATGAGTCTTTGCAGGGAAACCGTTTAAGCCTTTAATGAAACCATTTGAGCCTTTATAATATTAGTTTTAAATTATTTAAATCGTTTTAGCAAAATTTTTCTATTTTGCATTAGAAAGCTTATTCAACCAATTAAACTTTTATGAGCAGGACTTATTGGCTATCCTCCTCCCTGGACGATAGCCGGCTCAATGACAACGACGCTGCCAAAACACTGCAGTATGTGAGTGAGGAAATTGAAAGCGTGATGAGAGTGTTGGAAACCGTCGAGTTCAGCACGGAGCCGCAAATACTTCAGGGTGCTATTGCAAAGATCATCCGCGGAATTGGAGGTATTCAAACCGCCATCACAATCCGTTCTAGTCCTATCGACCTTATTAAAAGGCCCGGGAATAACGATCAGACTGCTTTTGTCGTTTTTGCCGGCATTAATCATCCTTCCGCGGAACGGCCTATATCTGAAAGTAATGAATGCTTTCTCCGGAGTCTAAAGATCACCATAATGCAGAATTTGACAAATACCGAACTGGACGTGGATCAACTGAGTAGCCTCATGAACATGAGCAGGAGAAATCTTTTCAGGCGGATCAAATTATCTACAGGCCTTAGTCCGGCAGAACTCATTAATGAGATTCGGCTCCGAACGGCGAGGGCGTTGTTGCTGGATGCAGATTTGAAAATGTATGAAATCGCCGAGAGGGTTGGATTCAAATCGAGAATTGTTTTTACACGAAACTTCACCCGGCGATATGGAATATCGCCCACCGAATTTCTAAGAAATTATAAGCAACAATAAAGATTTACTAATTTCTGTTAGTGTCAGTGGATAAAGTCAGATATTGTAATTGCATTTAAACCAGGTCAAGCGATTTGCGCAGATGCCCGCCCTGTGCTTTAAATTGGGAAGGAGTGAGTCCGGTAACTTTTTTGAATTGTGCCGATAAATGTGCAACACTACTGTATCCCAATTTATAGGAAATTTCGTTCAGGTTCA
>JAICXZ010000256.1 GCA_025934475.1 Mucilaginibacter sp.
ACTATCAACTGCCCCAATGAAAGAAGAAGAACAAAAACGTGAAGCCCTGGATGCACACTGGCACGCGTCGGCAATCGGCGATATAAATGCAGAACATGATATTTATGATGAGAACGCCATATGTGATTATCCTCAGTCGGGCGAGCGAATCCTTGGCCGAAGCAATTTACAGGCTCTGCGGAGCCACCATCCGGGTAAGCCGTCAGGTTTCGATATAAAGAGAGCCCTCGGTAAAGGCGATCTCTGGATCACGGAATATATAATTACCTACCGGGGGCGCCCGGTATATACGGTGAGTATTATGGAATTCCGTAACGGTAAAGTTGTACACGAGACACAATATTTCGCAGACCCTTTTGAAGCGCCAGCCTGGCGAAGTCAATGGGTTCAGCAGATCAAGTAATGACGCATTTAGTCCATGGGGTCGTCATTTTTAAAGTAGTACGGGGAATTTTATGCCTGCTGAAAATATCTTAAATTTGAATATCAGAACTGTATGCCGAAAACAAAAAATTCTACACAGACCGAAGTAAAGCAGCTAACCGATCTCGACCGATTAAAAATCGATGTCTATCGTTCCGATATGGAAAAATTTCGTATGCTTATGGACATGTTTCGCAGGAATGCTTTGCTGAAAAAGGCTGTTATTCGTCATAAATAATCTCATCTCATGGACGTTCAGGATGATGATCTGCTTCGATTTTGGCAAATTCTAAATGAGAATAGCGTTAAATACATAATGGTTGGTGGCGTCGCAACCAGATTTCATGGCTTTAACCGTGCTACCGACGATCTGGATATCTGGATAGAGGATACACTAGCCAATCGCAAAAATCTTAGAAAAAGTTTTAGTGAATTGGGCTATGGAGACTTCCCTTCATTAGAAACGATGGAGTTTGTACCGGGATGGACGAGCTTTTTTGTAGGGCAAATGTTGGAGTTGGACATCATGACCCAAATGAAAGGGTTAGAAAACCACACATTCACTGAATGCTTGGAATTGGCTTCGACCGCTGATTTGGATGGCGTCCTTGTCCCCTTTCTGCACATCAACCAGTTGATTGCTAATAAAAAAGCGGTTGACCGGCCAAAAGACAAAATAGATTTGATTGAGCTGGAAAAAATTAAAAAGATCCGCGACTCGGAAAAATAAAAATGCACGGTAAAAAACCAATCCGTTTTTATTTCTTGAGATGCCCCCCGTTTATTTTATACCCTAACCAGCCTTTATTTTCCATAACTTGCCAGCTCCCAGACAAGCTATCTGCTAATACCCCATGAGAAAGGTAAAAGATAAAAATTCCGGTTTTTCCACTCCCTCCAGAGCAATACTGGAACAGGAACGGAGGATCTTATCTGATCTGGGCAATGATATCACGGGCGTGCGGGAAAAAAATGACTTGATCACCCTCTTTTCAAAAAGGATCAAGAGCCTGTTCTATTTTACGCATACGATAGTTACCCTTATCGACGCCAGAGACGAAAGCTATACCCCATTCCTTCTCGATCATGAATCGTCCCCTATCCGTTCGCAAGCAACATATCCGGAATTGACAAAAGCGCATTTTTCGCTGAATGAGCCATTCATTCAAGCGGTGTTGCATGCAGAGGAACCTATATCTTTTTTACTGGAGGATATTATGGATCAGCCGCAAAGCCCTTCTTTCCTGCGCGCCAACTATGAAGCCGGGGTTAAGGAAATACTGATGACCAGGCTTATGAAAGAGGGAAAGCCAATGGGCTTTGTTCATATTTATTCGGATAAACACAATAGTTTTAGGAGCGAATTTCGAGATATTATCAAAGGTATTGCACCGCAATTATCCAGTGCAGTATCCAACATTATTAAAAATGAAGAGATCCTTAAAAAGGAAAAGGAAAAATCCTTTCTTCTCGATTTCAGTAACAATATCGCAACGGTAAGGACAAAAGATGACCTGGTCGTTGCCGTCCGCTCTGCATTAAAAAAGTTAAATCCACCAGGGGGCTTTGTTATCCGCACGATTAATGAAGACAACATTACCATGCGTCCCTATGTTTATGATCTTGTTAAAGAACATGATCCCAAAGTAGTGAACGCACTGGAACAAGCCAGGTACCCGATCAATGATGGGCTTCAGAACCGTGTACTAAATAGCGCTATTCCTTTATTGTTTAACGTAGACAGGGAAATTCAACGTGGCATCACCTCCTCCTATTTACAATATTGGAAAGGGATGGGTTTCAAAGAGATAGTAGGTATCCGTTTGCGTAATGGTGAAACAAACCTTGGAATTTTGTTCCTGGATATCCAGGAGATCAATGTTCAGGTATTGCAGGGCATTTGTTCGCAAATATCCATTGCCCTGGCCAATATCATGGCTAACGAGCAAATCAACAAAAAACAAGAAGAACAAGCTTTTTTGCTCGATTTCAGCAGCGATATAGCGCAGGTAAAAACCAAGGCCGACCTCCAGGAAGCTATTTCCAGGGTGCTGGACAAAACCCTGCATACCCAATTATCCATGATCCGGGTGATTGACGAGGATGGCTATAACTTGTCGCCCTTTATGTATGATGAAAGGCTATTTGAAACAGCAAAAAAACATTTCAAGGAAATTCTTGCTAATCGCGTTACCCTCGACGAAAAATATACGGCCGAGGTGCTTGCCAGCGAGGATGGTATCGTTTTTAATATAGAAGAAGAACTAAAGAGTGGCAATATCTATGCAAGGCTATGGCAAACCACCGGCTTGAAAAACATGTACGGCCTGCCGTTGCGGGTTGGTAATAAAAACATCGGCACCATCTGGTTGCTTGCTCACAGGCTGAGCAAACTGATGCTAAAAGGCATTTGTGCACAGATATCTACGGCTATTGCCAATATACAAGCCAACGAAAAATTACTGGCTTACAAAAAGCAATTGGAGGTGGAAAACGACTACCTGAAAGAGCAGATCAATACCATTTATGATTTTTCCGAGATTATTGGGAATGGTAAGCAGATGCAAAAGATATACCGGTTGATGTCGCTGGTGGCAGGGTCAAACACAACAGTTTTGGTATTGGGCGAAACAGGCACCGGAAAGGAATTGATTGCAAGGGCCATCCATAACGCATCGCCACGTAATGATAAATTGATGGTAAAGGTGAACTGCGCCGCCTTACCTGCTAATTTGATAGAAAGCGAGTTATTTGGTCACGAGCGCGGATCTTTTACCGGCGCTATCGACCGCCGTATAGGTAAATTTGAACTGGCCAATAATAGTACTCTGTTCCTCGACGAGGTTGGCGAGCTACCTCCTGAAGCACAGGCAAAGTTATTGCGCGTAATTCAGGAACGTGAATTGGAACGCCTGGGAGGTAAACAAACGATAAAGGTTGATGTACGCTTAATTGCCGCTACTAACCGCAATTTGGAAGATGAAGTAAAAGCGGGTCGTTTTCGCGCAGATCTATATTTCCGGTTAAACGTATTCCCTATCGCTTTGCCGCCATTACGTGAACGGCCGGAGGATATAGAGCCACTTACACATTTTTTTGTGAAGAAGTATAGCAGGAACACCGGCCGTAAGATAAAGAAGGTTGCACCAAAAGTAATACAACAATTGCGCAGCTATGCGTGGCCGGGCAATGTAAGGGAGTTGGAGCACTTAATAGAACGTAGCGTATTACTTACAACTGATGATATTTTACACGATGTATATATACCACAAAATGCCGCTTCGGATAAACAGGGACAGGTGTACCCATTAAACAGTTCACTGGAAGAAGTTGAACGCGGTTATATAGTTGAAATTCTTAGACGTTGTTCCGGCAAAATTTCCGGTCCCGGCAGCGCTGCCGAAATATTAAAAATCCCTGGTAATACGCTGCACTCCAAATTGAAAAAATTGGGCATCACCAAAAGGGATTATTTCGGCTGATTTAATCTCCGCTATATTGCATATTATTCCCTTAATAAAGGGAAACAAGTCGTGCTTTCACTAAATACAGTGAAAAACAAAACCAACGAATTTTCGTATCTTCCTGACTATAAATGATTTGATTTGTTGGCATCCGGTTTGAATTGTTAGTGTAAAAACAATTCAAAAAATCAAATTATGAAAATCGTAGTAATTGGAGGCTCCGGCCTCATCGGAACCAAAGTAGTTGCGCATCTCCGTCAATGGGGGCATCATGTGATCGCAGCTTCACCCGCCACGGGCATTAACACTATTACCGGCGAAGGTTTAGCAGAAGCTATGAGCAATACAGATGTTGTTGTCGACCTTGCAAACTCACCTTCATGGGAAGACCAGGCTGTACTGGAATTCTTTCAGACATCTGGCCGCAATTTGCTGGCGGCAGAAATCAACGCAGGGGTAAAACATCATGTGGCTCTTTCTATTGTCGGAGTGGACATTATGCAGAACATCGGTTACATGCGGGCCAAAAAAGCTCAGGAGGATCTTATAACGGCATCAGGAGTGCCTTATACAATAATCCGCAGCACTCAATTCCTGGAGTTTCTTGGAGGCATCGCCGATCAGGCCACAGATGGAAACGAAGTACATCTTTCTGATGTACGTTTCCAGCCCATTGCCGCAGAGGATGTGGCAGCTTTCGTTGCCAAATATGCGGTGGCTGCGCCAGTCAATGGCAAGGTAGAAATAGCCGGCCCGGAGCGGTTCGCTATGTACGAAGTGGTATCACTGTACCTGCGGCATGCAAATGACCCCAGGAAAGTAGTGCCTAACGGCAAACCCTCTTACTATGGCGGGGAAATTAGCCACTCAGCGCTGGTACCGGCCGGACATGCAGAATTAGGTACCATCAACTTTGAAAAATGGTGGAGTAACCAGTTACAAAAAGTCTGACATCAGTTGGTCTGCTGGCTGTTAAAAACGAAGATGACAGGTGCCAGTTTGCTGAGGCTGTTGTAACGGGAATGCACTTTCTACCTGTTCGTGCATCAGGATATCCCTACGCCGGCGTATGATCCTTACGCAAGCCGGTCAACCACACAGCAAGTTTAACAGGCAGCAGACCAAAATCAACATCGAATGCCTATTGTTAACCATTAAAAACCAGGTAAAATGAAAGATTTTTTATTTGGGCCTTATTTAGACCCTAAAACCAGAGAGAGCGGAAAAACCGATGAGGAAGATTTCGACCCCAATGAGGAAAGCTTAAGTGAAGGCGGCGAATATATGGACGACACGCTACGCATGGTTGAGCAACCTCTTGAGGAAGATATCTAAAAATCATCCCACATTTAAGCGAGCAGCCAATAATCGATTGTCAATTTTTTAAAAAATATAGTCATGCTAAACTACAATATGGAAATCAAAAATACGGGTCCAATATTAGCGGATCTGTTAAGTGCGATCCACAGTTTCAGTGCTGAAGATCATGTGTATGTAAGTAGCCAGGTATACGAAGCGCAATTAGCGACGCCGTCATTCGGCTCATCTTTAAGGTCATTTGGCATCCGGGAATTATCACTGCCTGGTATTTTAAACATTTTGGGAATACGCAGCCTCACTTTAAATTCCGTACATAATTTGGAGGCGCTTTTTCGACTCGATGTAACTGCGCCCGCGGCAGCAATAGAAGAAC
>JAICXZ010000048.1 GCA_025934475.1 Mucilaginibacter sp.
AAACACTGCTTATTTTTATATCAATAAATCTGACCAAATTTCAATTACCATGAAACTACGATACTTCGCGCTGCTTTTGATAAGCATAACCGGTTTTGCTGTCAGCGCCCAGCAATTACAACTGTACGACAACACCAATTACCAGGCCATCTATTTTAAACAAGCTTGCGACCTGATCCAAAACACGCCTAACCTGGTGCTGCTGGATGTGCGCTCGCCTGGCGAATATGCCGATACTAGCCGATTTGTTGGCTCGCGCATTGGCAGGCTTAATGGTGCCATTAACATATCCATTGATTCGGTATTAAAGCATATGAATGAGTTGAAGGCTTATAAAGGTCGGCCGATACTGGTTTACTGTTCCCATAGTCAACGCAGCCGTAAGGTGAGCAAGTTTCTGGCCGATAGCGGGTTTACCAATATTTACAGTCTCAACGGTGGCATGACCGAGGTGAACCGCACACCTGATGCCGGATGTCCCTGCAAGTCGTCAATATATACGTCGAACCTAGCATACAAAATAATATCGCCGGATGATGCAGTGAACTTCCTTCGCGACAAAAATAACCTGGTACTTGATGTACGACCGGCCGCTCAGTTTAACAGCACGGACAGTGTGGAATCGAACAATCTTGGCCGGTTTAAAAATGCCATGAACTTGCCGCACGACCAGCTTGACCAGCAGATGGACAAACTGGCCAAATACAAGGACCGCCCGATATTGGTGGTTGATTTATCACTAACCGAAGAGGTGAATGTAGCCGCGAAACTGACTAAGTCCGGGTTCAAAAATGTTTCCATCCTGTACGACGGGATCGATAGTTTTATACTCCATTTTCCGTCGTCGGGCAAGATGCGGAAAGAGTTTGTTACAGGCGAGCCGGCATATAAGCTGGTTGGCGTGCGTGAAACCACCGACCTCGTGAACAATACGCCCGGGTTGGTGGTGGCTGATATGCGTCCAAAAAATCAGTTTGAGAACAAGGCCGAACAGAAATATATGAACCTGGGGCATATTAAAAACGCGGTCAACCTGGCCGGGGAGATCGAGCTGGACGCCTACCTGAAAGACAAACCAAAAACCACTCCGATCCTCATTTACGGTGGTTTTTCGGTTGGAACACGCGGACGAAAGGGAGAACCCACAAGCAATCCGAGCGAACTGAGCAAAAGACTTGCGGCTAAGGGCTACACCCATGTTTACCTGCTTTACAACGGCATTTACGACGTGGTTTGGGCCGCAGCCAATGTGGATGGTGCGCAGGACGCTAAAACTATTTTGACGGATCATGCAGGGCTTTATTGATCGATTGCGGAAAGATATGAGCGGAATGACTTTTTTGATCCTGATCGTGATCGGGCTGGCGGCTGGCTTCCTGGGCGGACTGGTTGGCCTCGGCGGAGCAATTATATTGATACCTGCCATGGTGATGTTTTTGGCCATGGATCAGCGCATGGCGCAGGGAACTACCCTCGCCATTATGCTGCCGCCGATAGGGCTTTTTGCGGCATTTAATTACTACAAGGCGGGCTATGTCAACATCAAGTACGCACTTGTAATCGCTATCGTATTTGCGGTTGGTGGTTACCTGGGCTCGAAACTGGCACTGAATATCCCGGCTACCACGTTAAAAAAGATATTTGCGGTGGTGCTGGTGCTGATGGCCGCCAAAATGGCCCTCACCAAATAAATTGATAACTGATCGGTATTTTCGGTAATTTAAAGCATGCATATCCATATACCACTCCAGACTGCGGTTGTATTGAGCAATGTTTTCGTGTTCTCCAGCCTGGGTATTTTCCTGTATTACCGGTATGAGATACTGTTCAGCTGGCTCAATATCAGCACCTTCAACCAGCGACGCCTGGCCATATGCCTGGTTTTCCTGTGCTTTTACATGGCCATTATGTCGTTTTACCCGTGTTATAATGGGTTCAAAACGCTGTCTGAATTCTTCGTCTGTTTGGGTTATCATTTCCTGCGATCAGCATTTTTTGTATTTCTGCCTGTGCTGGCCATCATGTACATCGAGCGCTGGCTGGAAACGCGAAATATGACTTTCCTGAAGCGCCGGCTCATCGTGGTGCTTTTCATACTCATATTCCTGATATCGACCAATATTTGGATGGCCATGCTGATCGATCCCACTCACCGGGTTGCAACCATCACTTATACTTTCCTGATGTCGCTGCTATTCAGTGGAATTGTTTCAGCCATGTACCTGAACGTGAGCTATGCCAACCTTGCCGAAAAGCGGCTGCGCTTTGAAAGGGAACTCGAACTATCCCGCCTGAACGAACTCAAAACCAAAGCCGAGCTGGATGCCCTGCAGGCGAAAGTAAATCCGCATTTTTTATACAATACGCTAAATTCCATTGCCGAACTATCCCTGCACCAGGGCGGAAAAGCGCGACAGATGACTATAGCACTGGCCGAACTATTTCGATATAGCCTGAATAAAAAGAACGAAATGGTGATGGCCATCGAGGATGAAGTGGAGATGGTAGAGAATTACCTGATGATCGAAAAGATCCGTTTTGAGGACAAGCTTGAAATATCCATCAGCATTGATGAAGCCGCTAAACGTATTAAAGTGCCTAAATTCATCTTGCAGCCTTTAGTAGAAAATGCTGTCAAGCACGGATTAAAAGAACCCGATAAGAAAGGCATCATTCGCATCCAAATTAAAGGCGATGCGAACAAGATCGATATTATGATTCACGACAATGGATCGCCCTTCCCCGAGGATATTCAGATAGGCTACGGCCTCAAAAGTGTGATGGATAAGCTCGCCCTGTTTTATCCCGGCAGGCATACCATCTACTTTGAGAACGAGCCCACCAAACAGGTAACCATTTCTATAACCGACCCGCAGAAAAATGCTTAACCTGTACAAAACAGTCATAGTGGAAGACGAGGCACCGGCCCGGCGCCTGCTCAATGAGCTTTTGAGTGAGCATCGTCAAATGATCCACGTAGCTGGAGAAGCGGATAATGGCGCAGCGGCGATTGATATGATCAACCGAACCCGTCCCGATGTGATATTCCT
This sequence comes from Mucilaginibacter sp., assembly GCA_025934475.1. Classification (GTDB taxonomy): domain Bacteria; phylum Bacteroidota; class Bacteroidia; order Sphingobacteriales; family Sphingobacteriaceae; genus Mucilaginibacter. The sequence continues at coordinate 3,051 of JAICXZ010000048.1, forward strand.
CGATATTCAACTGCCCGATATGACCGGTTTAGATGTATTAAAGCAACTTGAATATAAACCTTTTGTGATCTTCACCACAGCCTATGATGAGTATGCCCTCAAAGCTTTCGATTCCCTTTCTGTCGACTACCTGTTGAAACCCCTAAAGGAAGACCGCATCGTTCGCGCATTGAGTAAACTCCAACACTTTGCCAATGGCAGCGGCATTAACCCGGTTTGGAATAATTTTGAATCTTTATTCAATGGCTTAAAGCCGCAAAATAAAGCCACAACACTATCGGTAAAGAAAGGCACCAAGTTTACATTGGTACAACTGGCCGATATCGTCTACTTCGAGGCCTACGATAAATACACTTTCGTGCACACCACTAACGGGCAAAAGCTCTTTTGCGATCATATGCTGGCCGTGCTGGAGGAGAAATTATCAACTGATTTTATTCGCGTGCAGAAATCCTACATTGTTAATAAGCAGAAAATCGTCGAAATACATAAATACTCCAATAACCGCTACACGCTTGTCCTTAATAATAAGGACTTTACCCGCGTGGTTACTGGGCCTTCATATCTGGATGCAGTTAAGGAGGCGTTTGGCGTGTGAGCTTTCATTCTCTCTTGTGATACTGAAAGCGGGGCGATATTATTCGCTCTTTAAGCTTTTAACCGGGTTGGCAATCGCGGCCTTTACAGCATGAAAGCTCACCGTCAATAAAGCAATAATGACTGCCGCGCTTCCGGATACCATAAACGCCCATAAGGGAATATTAATTCGATAAGCAAATCCCTTCAACCAATTGTTCATGATCCACCACGACAAAGGAGAGGCTATTATTAACGCAATCACTACCAGCTTTATAAAGTCCATAGAAAGCAATAGCGTGATGCCACTTACCGTCGCTCCCAAAACTTTGCGTATGCCAATTTCTTTTTTGCGCCGGACAGTACTGAACGCTGATAAACCTAAAAGGCCAAGGCATGAAATAGCAATGGCGATGACAGCGAAGCAAATAAAAAGCCTCCCAAACCTTTCCTGCGCCGCATACAGATGATCGTAAGCTTCATCCGAAAAGGAATAGACGAAAGGCAATCCCGGAACTATTTGTTTCCAGGCTGCTTCTATTTGGCTTACTGTCGAGCGCGTGTCCTGCGACGAAATATTAACTGTTAAATAAGAAAAGTTCGAGGGATTCAGACGCAAGGTGAGCGGTTGAATCTTTTCCATAAAAGAATGGAAATGAAAATCCTGAACTACCCCGATAATCGTACCATCATGGTGAAGTTGCGTAAAATGCTTACCGATGGCTTGTTGCGGGTCATCGAAGCCCAGCGCCTTTGCCATGGTTTCGTTTATCAGCATAGCCCCCAGGGTGTCGGCCGCTAATCCCTTGGAAAAATTCCGGCCTGCTATGATTTTCAGCCGATACTGTTTCAGGAAATCGTCATCAACAAAATAAGCATCCGTTCTTAGTTCCCGTTTCTCCCCTTTGCTATCTTCAAGCACTGTGTTATACTGATTATTGGCATTTCCCGGTATGGTTGAAGACAATGCAGCCAGGCTCACACCGGGAATAGCGCTAAGTCGATTTTTGATAGCATCGGCATGATCGGTAATTCGTTGATCAAATTGATAATCGATCACCAGCTTGTGATTTTTTTGAAAACCTAAATCCTGATTCTGCATAAAATCAAGTTGACGATAAACTACTGTTGTAGCAATGATGAGAAAGATAGAAATGGAAAACTGGGTAACCACCAATGCTTTGCGCAACAGTGGCCCTTTGCCCGACGGTTCGGTATTATTCTTCAGACTCTTTGAAGCATTAAAACCTGATAGCGATAGAGCGGGATATATCCCCGATAGCAACCCCACGATTATCGCTATCCCAAATAGCAAAACAACATTTGATGGATGCTCAAAAATACCATTGCTCACTACCGTCCCTGTTAACTGGTTAAAAAACGGTAAGCAAAGCGCGGTAACCAGCAACGATGCCATGAACGCAACAACACAAAGCAATACTGAATCCATAAAGAATTGAAAGATCAGTTGCCCCCGCGAAGCACCGAGCACTTTTCTCACAGCTATTTCTTTGGCTCGCTGTAATGAAAATGCCGTCGTCAGATTAATAAAATTGAAGCAGGCAATAAAAAGAACGAGTACGGCTATTACCGAAATAGCATACACATTTGTAATACTGCCGCTTGCCGATGCACCAGTGCGATGGCCACGTGGCTTACCATATAAATAAACCTTTCTTAAGGGCTCCAGCGCAAGCTTGTATTTTAGCTGGCTTTGATCAATATTAGCTTTTACAAAGGCTGGCAGTTTTGCTTCGAACCTGCCTATATCCTGTCCCGGCTTCATCAATAGGTAAGTATAAAAACCAAAGCGCGTCCAGTTGTGATCCCAGTCGGGATTCACTAAAGTCGACATAGAGAACAACATATCTACCCGCAAGTGCGAGTCGTAAGGAATGTCCTTCATGACACCCGTTACCGTCGCTTTATCCTTGCCATTGATGAGCAGGTTTTGTCCCATTGGATCCGCCTTGCCGAAGTATTTTTTTGCCGCACTCTCTGTCAATACAACATTGAAGGGAGCTCTAAATAAATGCTTTATATCGCCGCGAAGCAGTGGCCAGGTAAAGACTTTAAAAGCCGACGAATCCGCATAAGCTATCTCTTCCTTGATCGCGTTATCAGGCGTACTTTGAATGATCATATCATCCATAAATATCCTGGTTGCCTCTTTTATTTCAGGAAAAGCTGCCTGTAAAGCGGGAGCCATCGGTGCCGGGGTGCTTTCATAATTAATACCAACAGGAGCTTTAACATCAGTCACCAACCGGTAGATGTTGTCAGCATTGACATTATAGCTATCCCGGTTCAATTCAAACTGCACATATAGCAACGCCAGGAAACACACGGTAATACCGATTGTGAGGCCTGCAACGTTTATCGTCGAAAACGTTTTATTATTTCTCAGATATCTGAACGTAGTTTTAAAGCAGTTTTTGAACATAAGGTTTGTTTTCCTGCAAATTAGAAATTTTTGATTTCCGCTTGAATTTTCGTCTTCAGTTTTTAAGTCAATTCTGCCAATTTTTTAATTCTAAAAATTCCTTTCAAACAAATTCGCCAACCGCCTTTCGCCACGCCAACCTAGCAATTCAACAATAAAACAATCCAACAATAATTCTCTACAAAATTTGCAATTATATAAGCACTTATATAACTTGCATCATGAATTTTTATGAGGAGCTGGGATACCTGGTTTTAGGCAGCCGGATGCGACGTCTGAGCGAGGCATTTTTGTCGGAGATTAACAAGACTTATCAAACCGCTGGGATCAATTTTGACGCCAGCTGGTTCCCTGTTTTTTATTTACTGTCAAAGAACGAATCGATTTCTATCAAGGATCTGAGCGACACAACTGGTGTTTCGCACCCGGCTGCAAGTCAGCTGGTTGCTAACCTTAAGAATAAAAAACTCCTCAAAACTACAACAAGCAGTACCGATGGTCGCCAGCAAGTCGTGCAGCTGACTAAAACTGGCCGGGCCTTGCTCGATCAGATTATGCCGGTATGGGAGGCACTAAAGCTGACCATGGAAGAATTGGTGCACAGCGATCCCGAAAGCGAGCATTTGCTGGCTGCATTGACCGCGGTCGAAAAATCATTCAGGGCAGCAAGTTTGTCCGAAAAAATTGGTGAAAAATTAAAGGAGATTCAAGCATGAGCAAAACCTTTAATTACGGGACGGATCATTTGTCGATCGGCATTTGCCTGGATATCGCTTCGGGCAAGGTGAAAGGCGTTATAGGCGAGGAAGCAAAGAAAAAGATCGTTGCGTCGTGGAAGGAAGTAAAGAAAATCGTTGAGCGCGAGATACCTGTATATGGTATCAATACCGGTTTCGGGCCTTTGTGCGATAGGCATATTGGAGAAGAAGACACCACAACACTGCAATATAACCTGCTTAAGAGCCACAGCGTGGGCGTGGGTAACCCGATCCCGAAAGAGATAGCCAAACTGATGCTGATCAGCAAGGTACAATCACTGGCGCAGGGTTTTTCGGGTATTTCTATGAACACGCTTGAACGTATCGTTTGGCATATCGATAACGATATAATTCCCGTAGTACCCGAAAAAGGTTCTGTAGGCGCTTCAGGCGATTTGGCGCCATTGGCACACCTATTTTTACCGCTCATCGGCTTAGCTGAAGTCGAAGAAAACGGTAAAATAGTCCCCGTCGCCGAAATGCTCAAAAAGCATGATCTTGAACCTGTGAAGCTTGGCCCAAAAGAAGGTTTGGCACTTATTAACGGCACGCAGTTTATCCTTTCGTTTGCCGTTAAGGCTGTTCAGCGAATGCACAACATATTGCAGTTAGCTGATCTGGCTGGTGCCATGTCTCTGGAAGGACTAATGGGTTCTGCAAGGCCCTTTGACCCGAGACTACATAACATCCGTCCTTACAAAGGCAGTAAGTTGGTCGCCAACCGACTATTCAATCTGCTCCATCATTCAGAAATACTCAACTCGCACGTCAACTGCGATCGGGTACAGGACCCCTACTCGCTACGCTGTATGCCGCAGGTGCATGGGGCTTCGCGGAACGCCTGGCTGCATTTGAAGCAGTTGACCGAGATCGAATTGAATTCTGTTACTGATAACCCAATCATCTTTAACGCTGATGATACCATTAGTGGCGGTAATTTCCACGGTCAGCCATTGGCATTGCCATTGGATTATGCCTGTGTAGCCGCTGCCGAGTTAGGCAACATCGCTGATCGCCGCTGCTACCTGATGAGTGAGGGGCGATACGGTCTGCCTAAATTACTGACCGAGCATGCCGGCCTTAACTCGGGTTTGATGATACCGCAATACACCACCGCTGCTTTGGTGACCGAAAATAAAACCCTCTGCTTCCCTGCGAGCGCTGACAGCGTGCCTACCTCGCTAGGCCAGGAGGACCATGTATCCATGGGCTCTATCAGCGGGCGAAAGCTGCACAAGGTGCTGGATAATATCGAATACATCCAGGCGATCGAGCTGCTTTACGCGACGCAGGCGATGGATTTCAGGCGCCCTTTAAAATCGACGCCGGTGATGGAAGCCTGCCACGACTACGTACGTCAGCATGTGCCGTTCATCAAGGACGACCGCATTTTCGCCGACGATATAAAAGCATTACACAAAATAGTTACCGACGGCTCACTGCTCGCCCTGGCCGATGAAGCAGCCGCCAAAAACAATATCAGACTGGATAACGATGACGAGTTCGGAATTTATTAAAACTTACGCCGCTCACCCGGTATACAAAGCACCGCGCGGCACACAACTCCACGCCAAAAGCTGGGTAACCGAAGCACCGCTACGCATGCTGCTCAACAACCTCGATGCCGAGGTAGCTGAAAATCCCGCCGAACTGGTGGTTTATGGTGGCATCGGCCAGGCTGCACGTAACCAGGAGGCATTGCGAAAGATCATTGAATTGCTATTGGAATTGGATGAAGATCACTCGCTTTTGGTACAATCCGGTAAGCCGGTCGGTGTTATTCGCAGTCATCCGCAGGCGCCGAGGGTTTTACTGGCCAACAGTAACCTGGTTCCGGCATGGGCCACCTGGGAACATTTCAATGAGTTACGCTCGAAGGGTCTTATGATGTTCGGCCAGATGACGGCTGGAAGCTGGATATATATCGGTACCCAAGGCATTTTGCAGGGCACTTATGAAACTTTCATGGAATGCGGTCGCCAGCATTTTAACAGTGACCTCAAAGGCAAACTGATTGTTAGTGCAGGTCTTGGTGGGATGGGCGGAGCTCAGCCCCTGGCGGCAACCATGGCCGGAGCCGTATTTTTAGGCGCTGATGTAGATGCCTCACGGATCCAGAAACGCGTCGATACCAAATACATCGACCGGATGACACATTCGTACGAGGAAGCCATTGCCTGGATAAATGAAGCGATGGCCAAAGGCGAGGAATTATCCGTCGGGCTGGTAAGCGATGCCAGCGACATGCTGGAACGCCTGATCCAAGACGGTATCGTCCCCGACATGCTCACCGATCAGACTTCGGCCCACGATCCTATCAACGGCTACGTTCCAAATGGTTTGACACTAGAACAAGCGGCCGAACTCCGCAAAAGTGATTCTGAAAAATACAAGGATCTGTCCCTCAAAAGCATGGCCCGCCATGTAGGCTTCATGCTTAACCTGCAAAAGCGCGGCGCTGTCACTTTCGATTATGGCAACAATATCCGCGAATTCGCAAAACAAGGTGGCGAGCCAAATGCCTTCGATTTTCAGGGTTTTACACCGCTGTTTATTCGTCCGCTTTTCTGTGAAGGAAAAGGACCGTTCAGGTGGGTGGCACTATCCGGTGATCCGGAAGATATTTATACTACTGATGGTGCCCTGATTGAGGCCTTTCCTGAAAATAAACATCTGATCACCTGGATCGAAAAGGCACAAAAGAAGATCGCCTTCCAGGGACTGCCCGCACGCATCTGCTGGCTCGGCATGGGCGAACGCGAAAAAGCCGGTTTGATCTTTAACGAACTCGTCGCCAGTGGCAAAGTAAAGGCTCCTATCGTCATAGGCCGCGACCATTTGGACTGCGGCTCCGTAGCCTCGCCCAACCGCGAAACCGAAGCCATGAAAGACGGCTCCGACGCTGTATCCGACTGGCCATTATTGAATTTGATGTCAAACACATCGGGCGGGGCAACATGGGTATCCTTCCACCACGGCGGCGGCGTAGGAATGGGTTATTCGCAGCATGCCGGCATGGTCGTCGTAGCAGACGGCACGCCAAGAGCAGCCGAATGCCTAAAACGTGTATTATACAACGACCCTGCCATGGGCATATTCCGGCATGTGGATGCAGGGTATGAGGAGGCGGAGAAGGTAGCGGAGAAATTTAACCTAAAAGTCTGAATCAGAATTTTCAGAATTAAAGAACTAGGAGAAAAGACACAATCAAGGCAATCGCGGAATCCAACGAATCATGGTTCAGACATTAATCGGTCCATTCACCCAAATCCTCCCTTTAGCGGATCTTTCGCTCAAGGGCCCCATCGCGGATGATGCCCTGCACATCATCCCGAACGGCGGAGTATTGACTGATGGTGAACTAATAATCGAAGTCTCCGATTTTGAAGAACTGAGAAAAGCCAATCCGTCTGCCCAAATCGAAGAAGTCAAAGGCGACCACGTCCTCCTACCCGGCTTTGTCGACTGCCACACACACCTTTGCTTTGCCGGCAGCCGTGCTAAAGATTATGCGCTGCGCATCGCCGGTAAAAGCTATCTTGAAATTGCCCAATCCGGCGGCGGTATCTGGGATTCGGTTACCCAAACGAGGCAGGCAAGTCAGCAGCA
>JAICXZ010000170.1 GCA_025934475.1 Mucilaginibacter sp.
AGTGGCAGGATTATCGAACTCCAAAAAGCCGCGGTTTTACGCGTCTTGTAAAACTCTGACCGGAACGACAGTATAAATCCTTTCATTGGCTCAGGCTTTTTGGGTGATGTCTAAGAAAAGTTTCTCCAGGTCCTTTTGCGTCTTATGGATGCTGTAAACCGGGTAATTATTTCGTGTAAGCAGGCTGTTTATTTCGGCCATTTGTGTTTTTGACTCAAATGGTACCGTGATATGATCATCGTTTATGTCACTAACTGAAACGCCTTGTTTTTTTAGGAAATTAGCCGCGTCAACGGTATTGTCCACTTCAATCTGCACCTGCGGTTGACTAATAGCCTGCAAATCGCCTATGCTTCCCTGGAAAAGCAATTCACCGCGGTCTATAATGCCCACATGGGTCGCCATACGCTCAACTTCTCCAAGCAAGTGGCTCGAGACAAATACCGTTTTTTTGTATTGGGTTACGAGGCGGATCAATAGCTCCCGCACCTCAATAATGCCATTGGGATCGAGGCCGTTAGTGGGCTCGTCCAGGATCAATAATTTGGGGTCCGATAGCAAAGCCAGCGCAATACCCAGTCGCTGCTTCATCCCAAGTGAATATTTTCCGGCTTTTTTATTGGCCGCATTTGATAGGTGAACCAGGTTAAGCATCTCGTCCACACGTTTCTCAGGAACCTGCAATAACAATGCGCGGTTCATCAGATTCTCTTTACCGGAAAGGTGACCATAAATGGCGGGTTGTTCTATTAGTGAGCCTATTTGGGAAAGAATAGGGATGCGATTGCTTTTCAGCTCTTTCCCAAAAATATGAATGCTGCCCTGATCTGTTTTTAACAGATTGAGCAGCAATTTTATCGTGGTGGTTTTGCCCGCACCATTCGGGCCAAGGAACCCATATATACTACCTTCGGGTACTTGCAGGGAAAGCGATTTGACAACCTGCTGGCTGCCGAAATTGAAGCTCAGTCCCTGGGTATCAATTACCATAGCTTTTCTTTAGCAACTGAGCAAACTGTTTTAACCAGTGTTACGCCTTTATAAAAAAGCGAAGTTGCTTGTGTAGTAGTTGTTCCTATGTTCAAATCTCTCTTCTGTTGTGCCTGATAACCTATTCCCATCACTAAAGCAAATACCACAGGTAACAGCAGCAAGATAAATGGATTCGAGTTTGTAATCAGCTTTTTCATCGTGAGTGTTTTTTGATGAAACAAAGGTTTAATTAAATTTTCGCCCGCTAAAAAGTATTAGACCAACTGACTGGATTTGTAGATGAACGGACAATTTGCCAAACTAGGCGTTCATCGAAAAAAAATGGCAGTTCATCGGAGAAAAGTCAGGCTAGATATAAATGTTGGATACCAAGCACCTGTAAAATGTTACATTAGGTGAGTGAAAAGAAATTGGCAGATATTTTGGCATGTGCTGTTTTGGGTGAGCGCAACCTCATTCGTAGCCTATATGGCGGTTACTAACAATGATAAGAAAAATGTTACTTCTGCCGATCTGCTAATAATTCTTGGAGTACTAAGCGCCGTTAATATTGGCCTTTTTTACCTCAATTATCTTTACCTGATCCCCAGGTTTCTCGATAAAAAAGAATATCGCAGATATGCGCTTTCCCTGGTGGGGGCCATTGTCATTTTTGCATTGGGTAAATACGGGCTTGCCATTAATTGCAAGGCATATAAATTGCTTCACCAGGATATGCCTTTTTGGACCTATTTCATTAGTTCGGCGCTGACCAATGTTTTTTTCCTGTTCCTGAGCACGGCGTTGAAGTTTGGTGTCGACTGGTTCCTGAATGCACGTATACAGAAGGACCTGGAGAATCAACGATTAACTGCTGAACTCGCCTTCCTGAAATCTCAGATCAACCCTCACTTTTTGTTCAATTCGCTCAATAGCATTTATTCGCTGGCTTATCAAAAATCAGATAGTGCACCCGAGGCAATTCTGAAATTGTCGGAGATTATGCGCTACATGCTTTATGAAAGCAACGACGGCAAGGTCGACCTGGCAAAAGAACTTCAATATTTGCAGAATTACATTGATCTGCAGAAAATAAGGTTCGGTAATAAAGCGTTTGTGGATTTTAAGATCACGGGAGAGGTGAGTAATCAAAAGATAGTACCTTTGCTGCTGATCGCATTTATCGAAAATGCTTTCAAACATGGCGTGGCCAGCGACCCCTCGGTGCCCATACGCCTGATGATAAACCTAAGCGGATCGAATCTGCATTTTTATATCGAAAACAAAAAACATATGAATAACCGGGATATCGAGGGCGGTGTAGGACTGGCCAACGTAGAACGCAGGCTGGAACTGCTATACCCCGGTAATTATAAACTGGACATACAGGATAAGCCGGATATCTACACAGCCGAATTATCATTAGTTTTATAACATGATCAGGTGCCTTGTAGTTGACGATGAGCCGCTTGCGCTCCACATACTGGAAGATTACATCTCCAAGATGCCTTTTTTGTCGTTGGTGAAGGCAACTACCAACCCTATCGAGGCACTGCAACTGGTTCAGGAGGGTGGTGTTGACCTGGTATTCCTCGATGTGCAGATGCCCGAGCTCACCGGTATTCAATTTCTGCGAATTGCCAATGGAAAGGCCAAGGTGATCTTAACTACCGCTTATCCTCAATATGCCCTTGAAGGTTATGAGCTTGATGTGATCGACTATCTACTCAAGCCCATCGCATTCGATCGTTTCTTTAAATCGGTGCAAAAAGCGCAGGCAATTATCCAGCCTTCGGCTAAAACCGAAGTGAAAGTTGAAGCGGTGCCGGCGCAAAATGATTTCCTGAGCGATTTCATCTTTGTAAAAACCGAACACAAGATTCAGAAAGTATATCTGAACGACATACTGTTTATAGAGGGACTAAAGGACTATATTTCAATATTCACGCCTTCAGAGCGTATCATCACCCTTCAAAATATGAAGAAGATGGAAGATGCGCTACCAGAGCGACATTTTATCCGCGTGCACAAATCTTATATCGTATCCATCAACAAGATCGACAGCATAGAACGCAGCCGTATTTTTATTGGGGACAAAGTGATACCGGTGGGTGATACTTACCGGGATGATTTCTTTAAAATAATTGACGGAAAGAATATTTAGTTTGCAGTAAACTTCTAGCCAACTTACTGCCCTAGTTTTTGCTTAATAGCAGATTCCGTTTCCTTCACCACGTCATCAGCCGATTTTCCTGCAGGCTCTATTGGTGTCAATACTTCCCAACTCATCGCTATAAATGTGCCCATCGGGAAATAGCCGTAACGCACCATTTTCCAGGAGTTGTTAATAGCAACAGGTACAATCAGCGCATCAGGGCACTTTTTTAGGATAGCGGCAACACCGGCAGATTGGAATACCCGTACTATTCCGTCTTTAGATCTTGTACCCTCAGGGAAGATCACGCATGACCATTTGTTATCCCTCATTCGCGTGCCGAGTTTCGCCAACTCCATAATAGATTGGCGAGGATCTTTACGATCGATATTGGCGCCGCCGCCATGACGCAGGTTATAGGAAACAGAGGGCGTACCTTTGGTCAGCTCAATTTTGGAAATAAATTTGGCGTGATATTTCCTTAGAAACCAGATCAATACCGGAATATCATATAAGCTCTGATGATTAGCTATAAAAATGATGGGGCGGCCGATCGGCAAATTCTGTTTATTGGTAAATTTTACTGTGTTCCCCAGCAGGTAATAAGTAGCTGTCAGACACCAGTTCATGGTATCGACCACCCTTTTATGCGCTCTGTAGCCGAAAACATTGAAACATATCCATTGGATAGGGTGAAAGATATATAACACCAATGCAAAAAAAAGCACATGGATTGGCGTAAGGATGTAGCCGAATATTTTTCTCATTCGGTGGCAAAGGTATAGTTTAGTTGATTAAGTTGGAATGGTTAAGTGGTTGATTTAGTTAGTCCGGAAGTCCGTGTAAGTCTGAAAGATTATTATAAACTGCCAACTGCTACTCAGACCTAAGGCTCTTAACTGGATTCGTCAGTGCAGCTTTAAGACATTGCAACGTTATCAGGCCGAATGCTATTAACAAGACGAAAAAACCAACCGAAATATAGGGAACCAAATCCTGCTGAAAACGATAAGCATAACTATCGAGCCATTTCGAGGTAAACAGGTAGGCTAATGGCCACGCGATGATATTTGCGATCAGAATCAGCACCCCGTATTCTTTAATAAAAATCAAAATGATATTGCTTACATTGGCCCCTAACACTTTGCGCACGGCAATTTCTTTTGTTCGTTTACTAAGAGTAAAAGCCAGTACGCCAACAATACCCGTAAAAACAATAAACAAGTTTAGGCCTGTGGCAACATCAGCCGCCTTTTTTAACTGCAGCTCGGATTGATAGAGCGATTGGAACTTATCGTCCATGAAAGAATATTCAAAGCCTGCATCAGGAAACAGGGACTTGCATTTTTCCTGTACGGCATTGATGGAATTGCGGATATCTCCCGTACCCAATTTGATAGAGAAATAGCGATACGCCCGGGTGAATGATTCGTTTACGCCGGCTATCATCAGTGGCTCTATTTTGTCTTTCATTGAGCCGAGATTAAAATCCTTCACAACGCCTATAATGGTTTCTGCGGGGCCGTTAAGTGCCCCGATATGCACTGTTTTGCCAACGGGCGACGTTATACCCAACATTTTGACTGCTGCTTCATTCAATACGATCTTGCCATTGCTGCTACCCGCATCTGTATTCGGGAGGAAATTGCCACCTGTCAAGGTCAGGCCATATACCTTCGCGAAGTCAGCATCAACTCCGATTAAAATAATGTTCAACGGAGCGGCATTTTTTCCTGAATAAATGTTCGTGTTTCCTCCGCCGTTGCCATCTGGTATATCATATGACAGCGAAATACTTTTTACTCCCGGCACATTCAAAAACTGCGATTTTACATGCTGCATTTTTACAACGCCTACCGAGTCCCACTGCCTGGGTAGGGAGGATACAATCATAACCTGGTCCTTATTGTAGCCGATGTCTTTATTAAAGAAATAGGAGACCTGTCTTGAAACAGTAATGGCGCAAATAAAAACCACAATTGCCAGCGTAAACTGAACAATCAGCAAGCTTTTACGTAGCGTGAGGGCGCCTTTGGCGGTATCTACTTTACCCTTGACAGCGTTGATGATATTTAACGAGCTTAATACAAGTGCAGGATAAATTCCGGCAATCAATCCAACCAAAACGATCACCCCACCAAGCAACAAAAACTTAACAGTACCAAAGGCCCAAAAATGTATCAATGAGGTATCCAGCAAGTTTTCAAAAACCGGGCGAAGTATTTCGTAAAGCCCTATGGACAGTACACCTGCTGCAGATGTTAATATTAATGCTTCGGTCAAGTGTTGAAAGATGATCTGGCGCTTTGATCCGCCGAAAACCTTCCTCAGGCCAATTTCCTTAAGCCGGTAAGCCGATGCACCGACACTGATGTTAACGAAATTGATAATGGCTAAAACCAGGATGAAGCTGGCAATGATGGAAAGAGTGGTCAGCATTTTTTGCACAGTGCCGTCGTTATCCTTCAAATAATAATCGCGCATCGGCGCCAGGTCTATCTTGAGATTATCTTTTACAAAGGGAGGCTGATACTTATTCAGAACGCTGGCAAAAGGCTTTTCGAGATTTTGCGCCTTAACCCCATGTTTCAGCTGGATCATGTTGACCATATAGACATTAGCCCAGTTGTCGCCCTTATCCCCTCCCTGGAAGTATTGATTGGCTTCCATGGGCAGATAAACATCATATGGAGTATGAGTGAAATTAGATACTGTATTGACGGGCAGTTTATCCAGCACTGCGGTTATCACGAAATTGTGCTTTTGCCCATCTGAAGGCGTTTGGATGGTTACCACCTTGTCAATCGCATTTGTAGTGCCGAAGAATTTCCGGGCGAAATTTTCGGTCACAACCGCCGACTGGTTATTGCTGAAAGCATGTTGCGGATTTCCATACAATAATGGGAAACCATACATGCTTACCACAGTTGTATCGCCTACAGCCATCTGTGTCCGGAAATGCTTGTCGCCGTATGATACAATATTCACCACCGGATCAAAACGGTAGTAATTTTCGACCAGGCGAGGATATTCATCCTTCATGGTTTTTGCCAGTGGGCCGAGTGTAGTGATCGGTGCCCCGATATTTGCGTGGCTCCAGTTGCTTTTGATCACATATTGATCTTCAACATTTTTCAGGCCGGTGTTCACCGCGCTCTCATTCAAAGTGTATACGCCAATCAGCATCGTAAACGTAATGCCAATGGCAAGGCAGCAAATATTGATCAAAGAAAAGCCCTTGCTCTTCCAGAGATTGCGCCACGCGATCTTAATATAGCTTTGAATCATAGCCTCAGTTGGTCACTGGTTCGTGAGTTCATTGGCGGCCATTTGAGTAGGCAATGGAATTAACCAATTAACTAGTCACAAGTTAACAAATTATTCTGAACGCAGGCTGTTCACAGGGTTCGCCAATGCAGCCTTTATTGCCTGGAAGCTAACGGTCAGCAGGGCAATTGCAATCGACAATATGCCCGCAACCGCAAACATCCACCACGTCACTGGAACTTTGTAAGCAAAGGACTGCAACCATTTATGCATTGCCCACCACGCTGACGGTGTAGCCAGCGCGAAGGCAATACCAACCAACCACACAAACTCCTTCGATAATAAGCCGACAACATTAGCAATACTCGCTCCCAGAACCTTGCGGATGCCAATTTCTTTCTGACGCTGCTCGGCACTGAAGGCTGCCAGGCCAAATAGCCCCAGGCAAGAGATCAGGATAGCCATGACGGTAAACGAGTCGATGATATTCGA
>JAICXZ010000272.1 GCA_025934475.1 Mucilaginibacter sp.
AAAAGTGCCGTCTCCATTATCCGGCGTCCAGCCGGCTCGCCGCATGTTTTTGTTAATCTTTAAAGCATCAACTCCGGTCCGTTGCTGGTCAGGTTTAACGGTTTTAAATTGGCCGCTTCCCACGAACGCCATTGAAAGAAGAGTAATGGTTAGAAAGGCTTTTTGCTGAAACTCGCGCATATCAATAGCTGGATTATATCAGCACAAATTTTACATAAATGCAGGGCTGTCCCAAGCGGGAACTGGAAAGATCGCAACGCAAACGTTTGCCAATTGAAATTCCAGCCGCGAAACAGCGAATAGCGATACTTGGCCGATCATAAATTCTTTAAAAATGAGTATTGGAAAACTTTTATTGGTCAATATCAAACGTTTGCGTAATGATATTTTTATTTAAACGCCTTATTCAATAAACCTGCTCATCCATTTTGCCGTAAGTTTACCACACTCTTCAATCAAATTAGGATAAAAGCCTGTCAACAAAGGGGTTATTGGCAGCCGTTGGCCTGCAAACATAATGTTATCCGGTATTTGAAAGCAAACGTTTGCGTTTTAGTTGTCAGGTCTATTAATTGTCAGTCAAACATTTGTAACGCTACTTTTACCAAACCAATACCAATTAACCCATATCAAATTATGAGCAAAGTTTACTTAAAACAATTGTTTCTGACGGGCTTTCTATTGATGTTCTCATTAATAGGTTTTGCTCAGTCAAAAGTTAGCGGGATTGTAAAGGACGCCGGAAATGGTCAGCCACTTCCAGGGGTCACTGTTGCAATTAAAGGTACAACCACCGCTGTAAGCACCGACATCAACGGTGCGTTTAGTATTAATGTGCCTGCTATCGGTACCATCAGGTTTTCAATGATCGGTTATGCACCCAAAGAAATCGCGATAAACGGCAGCAAATCAATTGAAATTAGTCTGAGTCCATCATCGAGCGCCTTAAACGAGGTAGTGGTGGTAGGCTACGGCACACAGAAAAAGGTCAATCTGACCGGGGCGGTATCAAGTGTCGATGCCAAACAATTGGAAAACCGCCCGGTAACAGGCGTTACCAATGCACTGGAAGGCACTATACCTGGTGTTACTATTTCATCTAATAACGGCCAACCCGGGTTTGATGCAGGTAGTATTAATATCAGGGGGCAGTCTTTGAATAGCACGGCTGTATTGGTAGTAATTGATGGTGTTATTTCAAGCACTGGTGATATGAATGCACTCAATGCTGATGATATTGATAACATCTCCGTATTAAAGGATGCCGCATCGGCATCAATTTACGGAAATCGTGCGGCCGGTGGCGTTATTGTAATCACCACCAAAAAAGGTAAAAAGGGAACGGCACAAATAACTTACAGTGACTATTTTGGTAAGAATAAAGCTGTTGCTTTACCAGATTACCTCCCATCATGGCAGGCTGCTACAATGTACAACGAAGCGAGGGCCAACGAAGGGCAAACCCCCGTTTATACCGCAGATCAAATTCAGAAATTTAAAGACGGTTCAGATCCTTATAATTATCCAAATACAGATTGGTTAAAACTTTTTTACACGGGAAACGGATTTCAGCAAAATCATTACGTAGGTGTTAACGGTGGAACCGATAAAACAACCTATGCATTTTCATTGGGTTATTTTGACGAGAACGGTATTACGCCAAAAACAAATACGCAACGTTACACCTCCCGGTTAAACTTAAATACTCAGATCAAGGATAATTTATCTGCTTTTGGGTATCTGTCCTACACTTATCAGCCGCTTACAGAGCCTCAGAGTTCAATGCCCGCCGATCAGGGGTTTGACCAGATTATTCGCCAGTTTAACAGGATTTCACCAATCATTCCGGCATATTATGCGAATGGTCAATACGGACATATTTCAGATGGCAGTCCTTTAGCCTGGCTCAATTCCCCCTCGTTTGATAATCGAAAGGCCTATAATTTCCAGGGTAGTGCCGGTGTTGATTGGGAAATAATTAAAGGACTCCATTTTAAACCATCATTAAACTATAAGTTCAACACTAACCAAAGCAACAATTTTGTATCGGCTATCCAGTATTATAACCCGGATGGCACAGTTAGCGGCTCGCCAAACATTAGTAATGCAACCGATAGTTACAGCAGCCACACCTATATTTCACCGCAAGCGTTGTTGGAGTATAGCACAAGAATAGGTGAACACAGCATTAAAGTACTGGCCGGTGCGTCACAGGAATACAACGGCTATTATACCTTAACCGGATATAGGCAAGGCTTTTTAAACAACGTGTTAAGCGATCTTAACGTAGCGCCAACAACAGGTCAAACTACATCCAATGACACTTATGATGTAGCGCAGCAATCATTGTTCGGCCGGGTAAATTATGACTATAAAGGCAAATACCTTTTGGAAGGTGATATCAGGGACGACGGTTCATCGCGTTTTGCTCCTGCAAATCGCTGGGGGATATTTCCGGGTGCATCAGCCGGATGGCGGGTATCTGAAGAAGATTTTTTTGGTGGTCTGAAATCAACCGTTTCTAATTTAAAACTACGGGCGTCGTGGGGAAAATTAGGAAACCAGGACATCGCCGGTTATTATCCTACAATTGCAACCTTAAGTGCTGGTCAAAACTACCCGTTTGGTGGAACGGTTGTGGGAGGGGTTGCGCCAACTGCAGGTGTTGATCCCAGCATTGTATGGGAAAAAACTACACAAACCGACATTGGCTTAGATGCCGATTTCTTAAATGTATTTACCCTTACCGCTGATTATTTTAATAAAAAGACAAGCGATGTTTTATACCAGGTTCAGCTTCCGGCAACTTATGGCTTAACGCCGCCCTACGTAAATGGCTCAACTTATCAAAATACAGGTTGGGAACTGGCTCTTTCTTATCATGACAAGGCTGGTGATTTTAGCTGGAATGTTACAGGAAACACGGCGTTTGTGAAAAATAAAGTACTTCAGTTGGGGCAATCTAATGCACCGCAAATAAGCGGCGCTTATATAACAGAGGTTGGACAGCCGCAGGGATCTTTTTACGGATACATGGCCCAGGGAATATTTCAAAATGCTGCACAGGTGAGCGCCCATGCGAGCCAAACCGGCATAAGCCCGCATACAGGTCCTGGTGATATTATTTATAAAGACGTAAATGGCGATGGTAAGGTAGATGCGAATGACCGGGTTGTATTAGGTTCACACTTCCCGAAAGTAACCTTTGGTTTAAATTTGAATGTGAACTGGAAACAGTTTGATCTGACAGGCTTTTTCCAGGGAGCTGCCGGTGTTAAAAATTATATAACTGGCATTGCTTTAGGTACTAATGGAATTTCAACCGGGAAACCAACGTCGGCTATGCTCGATAGCTGGTCGCCATCTAATCCCAATGCTACCTTTCCGCGTTTGTGGTTAAATTATACTCAAAATAATCCATCATCAGTTGCATCGTCATTCTGGATAAGAAATGCAAGCTATGTGCGATTGAAAAATGTGCAGCTGGGATATTCTCTGCCAGCTGCCTGGGCCAAAACCATTGGGGTTAAAAAATTAACGGTTTATTACAGCGGGCAAAATGTCCTTACGTTCACCAGCTTCTACAAATGGATAGATCCTGAAGCTCCGGCAGGAGAAAGCGGGTATGATTTCCCACAGGTAAAAATCAATTCTCTAGGCTTGAACGTGACATTTTAAGACTCTAAAAAATTTAAAATCATGAAAAAGAACTTTGTTTTAAATACACTGGCTGCAACACTGCTATTATTTACGGCCTGCAAGAAGGATTTTTTAAACAGGACGCCGCAGGATGCGTATAGTAATTCCAGTTTGTGGACTTCGGCAAATGATGCTACTGCGGCCCTTGCCGGTATTTATAATGGCCAGGGCTGGAGCTACAGCGATGACGGAAATGGATGGGCGGGCGCAACATGGACTGTGTACCTAGATTGTGCCTCTGATAATGCTTATAGCCAATACCCATGGGAGGGGTTCCAGGCCTATGGTAACGGAACTGTTAATCCTTCTACGGGAGATGCATCGGCATATAACTACACGGCTATAACGAGGTGTAATTTCTTTTTAGCCAACATTGATAAAACACCAATGGACGCGTCGCTAAAGGCGAATATGAAAGCCCAGGTAAGATTTATACGCGCTTATGAATACTTTGTAATGAGCCAGCTTTATGGCGACGTTCCACTGGTAACAACACTACTTACTCCTCAGGAATCTCTTGCTTCTGTAAGGACGCCAAAAGCTGACGTAATCAAATTTATTTTATCTGAACTTGCAGCCGCAGCTCCTGATTTATCGGTAGTTAATAACTCGGGCGACGGGCATATTAGCCAGGGTGCAGCATTAGCATTAAAGGCGCGGGTTGAATTGTATAACGGAGACTATACGGATTGTGTTACTGATTGCCAGGCGGTGATGAAAATGGGCTATACATTATACCCAAGCTATTCTGACCTGTTCAGGATGGTGGCCCAGGTCAATAATCCTGAAGTGATCGCGTCCGTACAATATGTTGAAAATCCTTCGGCTAATTCAAATGGCGTGTTGGGTGTAATGCCGTCAAACTCATCAGGCGGCTGGTCATCTATTGATCCGACAAAAAACCTCGTTGACGCTTATGAGATGGATAATGGCAAGCCAATTACCGACCCAGCATCAGGCTATGACCCTGCAAATCCGTATGCAAACCGCGATCCTCGCCTGGCGGCTACTATTTTGTATCCGGGCGCGCCATTTAAACAAGCGGGCGCGGTAACAACTACTTATTTTGATCCTTTAGATGCTTCGTCTCCGGATTATTATGCAAGCGGGAACAACACCTCGCCAAGCGGCTATGTTGTAAAAAAATATACATCAAACCTTAGCGACTTTGATAACCTTTGGCAAAGCGGGTTAAACATGCCTATAATCCGTTATGCGGAGGTATTGTTATCGGATGCCGAAGCGAAAATAGAGCAGGGCATAATTGACCAGACCGTTTATACTGACATCAACACGGTGAGAAACCGCGCAGGTATGCCTTCAGTTGACCAATCGGTGTATAACAGCCAGGCTACGTTACGTGCCCTTGTGCGAAATGAACGCCGGGTTGAGTTTGCATTTGAAGGTTTGCGCTGGTTTGATATACAGCGCTGGAAGATCGGCCCGCAAGCTATGAGTGGGACTGTCTATGGCGCTAGTACAGGAACTGTTGACCCGGCTACCGGTAAATATACTATCACAGGCGCTCCATTAACGATTGAAAACCGCGTGTTTGCCGATAAAAATTACCTGTGGCCAATACCACAATCGGAAATTGATTTAGATAAAAATATAAAGCAGAATCCTGGCTATTAACAGGTTGCATCAATAAAGGTACTTCATTTCGTGAGATCATTTGAAGTTTTTAGTTGGTTTCGTCCCCGGTAAAACGGGGACGTTTTTTACACTGTAAAGGTGCAG
>JAICXZ010000009.1 GCA_025934475.1 Mucilaginibacter sp.
ATTATTTTACGGCTATCCTACGAAGCAATATGAGCACCCATGCTCCTGTGCCCGGCCCACAGCCCAAACACCCGATGGGACAGGCTGAATCGAAGGCAACAGGCCAGCTAACCATTCTTTTTTAACCGCTGCGGGGTCTTGTTTAGAACCCATTGCGGCTACCGCACTGTATACGGTGAGTGCCATGTCGCAAGCACAAAGCATTACGCCACTGGCCTGGAGGTCATCAATACTAACTTTTACTTCACCAACTCCCGGAATAGTCATTGGTTTTGCTTGCCAAAATGGATTGCTGGTAACAGGAGTCTTCCCATCCTCACCATACACTTTAAACATTTCGCCAAACTTGTATTTCGCCCACAAATCATTGCCCATAGCAAACGGAATAGCATTGTGACGGAGGATAACTACCACGCCACAATCTTTTTCCGTAGTACCGGTCGCTCCGTTGGTAACCAGGAAAATTTTTGGCCAGGCAAACGGAAATATCCCTTTTGGCTCTATTACATCAAATACAATTTTGTGTTTACCCTTTACTTTATTAAACCATGCGTCTGCTTCGGTAACATCTCCCTGGTTTAGGGACTCAGCTGATGCATGAAATGGCGTTGAAAGAAAGCTTCCGGCGCCCAACACGGCGGCGCCTGTTGCTACCTGCTTTAAAAAGCTGCGGCGCTGATTTGATTCAGTTTGATTGTTTGTTTCCATAATTGAGGTTTTAAAGTGATATATTATTAATTAATGCCAAAGACAGCATTTGAAAGATTGATGCTAGTAACAAAACCGGAACGGTCACGGCCGCCCAACAATCACAAAATCACGGAAATAAGGAAGGGGTGGTTAAATAAGCATTATAAAGTTAATGATAAGTGTTTGATTTAAAAAGCTTAGTAGCAAATACTTTTATTAAATAGAACACAGTCGCAGCAGCGTCCATTAGGCGGTTAAATCTTTAGTAATTTATACTGAATAGCAGTTTAAGTTTTTGCAGTTATTGCTTTTTACAAATCGGAGCGTATTTCCTCAATCCGTCCCTGGATTGGCTTTAGCATTGGCACGAAGTTTTAATTATATAAACCTAATAATTCAAACCGCTTAATAATCGGCCAGTATAATGATATTATCATTTATCGGTTTTATCCGTTCAATGCCGTTCAGGAATCCGAGCCCAACTACAAAGGCAAAACCAGCGACGGTGCCACCCATTTCGTGGATCAGTTCGCTGGCTGCGGTTACAGTGCCACCAGTGGCCAACAGATCATCGTGGATCAACACATGAGCTCCGGGATCAAATGCGTCAATGTGCATCTCGATCACTGCAGTTCCATATTCCAGCTTATAAGCCTTTTGCCTGATGGTGTAAGGAAGCTTACCGGCTTTGCGCACCGGTACAAAAGGCACCCCAAGTTTGCAAGCAAGGCTAAGCCCAAATAAAAAGCCTCTACTCTCCACTCCTGCTATAACGTCAATCTGCGTGTGTTTGAGCTTCTGCACAAAGGCGTCGACTATGTTTTCGCATAGAGCGGGATCCTTTAAAATAGGCGTAATATCTTTAAAAACGATACCGGATTTAGGGAAATCCGGAATATCGCGTATGGCTTTTTTTATTTGTTCTTCAATCATTTAAAAGTGATATAGGGTTTTATTTTTTGCAGAGTCGTTTGGTCGAGGATGGCTACATTGCCCAAATCGTCCATTGATTCATACTCGCCGTGCTGCTCCCGAAATTGAATGATAGCGTTCATTTGTTTGAAACTAAGATACGGGAAACGGCTTAGCCCCTCAAAGGTAGTTGTATTAATGGGGATCTTTTTAATTTTTGATAAGTCGACCGAGACCTGTGATTGAACACTCACGTATTTCTCTGAATCCAGGCCGAAGACCTCTTTTAATTGCTCCTTTTTATAAAACCCGCCCAACCGATTGCGATAGTTTATAACACGCCTGGCAAAAGAGGATCCTATGCCTTTTAACTCCCTAAGTTTGGATGTGTCCGCGGTATTCAGTTCTATTATTGTCCCGGGTGAAGCCTTTGTGTGAAATTTAGCCGGTTGATTCTTTGCCTTTTGGAGTACCGCAAGGGCGGCATCGAGTGCTTTTGGATTAATCGCATTATCTTTGCGAAACAATTGCAGAACAAAAGGCGCGGCTAATATCAGAACTATCAGGATAACCAAAACAACCATGCCGTTCCATTCCTTTTTAGAAACTGAGAGGTAGTTTTTAATTCGTGACAACATACGGTTTTTGGTAACAGTAAATTAACATAAAATTCAGGATATTTATTCCCCAACTCTAAGTTCTTATTATAAAAGTTAATGAAGATAATAACCACTGAAGAATTTGCAAAAGCGACTAAGCTGGATAAGCTGAAAATGCCCGGTTTAGCCGCGCTGCTAATGGAGGTGATGAAGATAAACCAGGTAAACAAATTGTTTGCCGACGCCCAGCCCAAACAGGGTCCGGACTTTGTTGATGCCATTTTAGAAGGCTGCGGCGTAGATATCGAATTTGATGAGCGCGAATTAAAAAACATACCCACAACTGGTAGCTTTGTTGCCATAGCAAACCATCCATATGGTGGCATCGAGGGCATGGTGCTTCTTAAAATATTGTGTATGGTGAGGCCGGATGCCAAGATCATGGCCAATTTCCTGCTAAAAAAGATCCCTAACCTTGCTGATTATTTTGTAGCGGTAAATCCATTTGAAAACATCGAGCATTCGTCAAGCATCAGCGGTTTAAAAAACACGCTCGAACTGCTGGCCAATGGAACGCCGATCGGCATATTTCCCGCTGGTGAGGTTTCTACATTTAAGGTTGAGAAACAACAGGTGACGGATCGCATGTGGCACCCGGTTGTCGGTAAATTGATTGCCAAAGCTAAAGTACCCGTAGTGCCCATCTACTTCCATGGCAACAACGGTTTACTTTTCAACCTGCTGAGTTTGATTCACCCAAGCTTGCGCACAGCTAAATTGCCGTCAGAGCTTTTCAATAAACAAGGGCACACCATTAAGCTGCGTATCGGCAAACCGATCAATGTCGAGGAGATTCCTGATTTTCCGAACGCTTCTAAAGTTCTCAACTTTCTGAGAGCAAAAACTTATGTACTTGGCACTGGCCTGGATAGCGAGAAAAGAATAATTAGTCCGCGCAATCTGTTCAAGGTAAAACAGGAACCTGAAGAGGTTGTACCTGAGATAAGTGCCGGGATACTCGAAAGTGAGGTTGAATCCCTGCGGGAGCAGTATCGGGTATGGGTCGAAAAAAATTACGAGGTGTTTGTAGTGCCGCCGTCAACTATTCCAAATGTTATCAGGGAAATAGGTCGCCTGCGCGAGGTAACCTTCAGAGAAATTGGAGAAGGCACCAATAAGGGCATCGACCTGGATGGCTATGATATTTATTATCACCACCTCTTTATCTGGGATACCGACGCCAAAAGAATCGTCGGCGCTTACCGTATCGGTCTCGGCGACGAGATATTTTATAGCCTTGGCAAGAAAGGTTTTTATGTAAACGAATTGTTCAAGATCAAAGAACAGTTTACACCGGTGATGCGCAAGAGCCTTGAGCTGGGCCGTTCGTTTATCCGTAAAGAATACCAGCAAAAGCCCCTGCCCCTATTCCTTTTGTGGAAGGGCATTTTGAAATACCTGATCGATAACCCGCGCTACCGCTACCTGATAGGACCGGTAAGTATCAGCAACACGTTTTCCAGGTTCTCTAAATCTCTCATTGTAGACTACATCAACCGCAACCATTTCGACCACGAAATGGCACAGTACGTGAGGCCACGCAAAAAATTCAAAGTAGATTTTTCAAGCATCGATACTGATTTACTGCTTGCCGGGGAGGACAGCTTCAAAGGGCTTGACAATATTATCTCGGAAATAGAAACTCAAAGCCTTAAAGTGCCGGTGCTACTGCGCCAATATATTGCCCTTAATGCCAAGATCATTTGTTTTAATATCGATCCTAAATTTGCAGATTGCCTCGATGGTTTCCTGGTGCTCGATCTGCGAAAGGTGCCGCAGGATATTTTGGATAAGTTGGGGAAGAATTTGTAGTGAGTTGATAGGGTTGGAATGAGTTGATTAGGTTGATTGAGTTGCCGATTGCCTTATAGATTTGACTTTTGAAAAGCTGTCAAATCTTAGCGACACCTACTACATACAAAATAAGGCGCCCCGAATCGGGACGCCTTCAATCAATCAAATCAAATTAAACTATAATTTATTCTAAGCTTTTGTTTTTGATGCGCCGGAGTGCTTCAATATTTTAGCTTCTACATAAAATATGATCTCCTCGGCAATGTTTTTGGATTGATCGCCGATACGCTCCAGTTTGCGGATAATAGAAAGCATAAACAATGCTTCATTGATCCCGGTGATATCGTTCTTGATTACGTCAGCGATGATACCGGTAGCGGCCCTGTTAACGTTATCCAGCACCTCGTCGCGTTTGAAGATGCTGCGGGCAAGCGCAGTATCTTCGTTTTCGAATGCCGTGCGGGTATCGATCAGGATATTAATCGCCTCGTCATACATGCGCATGATTGATGTGCTCTCCAATACTGTAACATCAAAGTTAACCGGCGATTCGATCACGTATTTGGCAACACCGGCCGCAATATCACCTATGCGCTCCAGGTTGGTATTTATTTTCAACGCAGCCAAAAGGAATCGCAAGTCGACAGCCACAGGGCAGTGCAGCGCAAAAATATTTTCGCAGTCGCGGTCGATTTTTAATTCGAAAGAGTTTACTCTTTTTTCTTTTACCAAAACTTCACGCGCCAGGTCCTTATCAAAGTTTATCATTGCTTCGCGGGCCTTGTTCAATTGCGATTGAACCAGAATCCACATATTGATCAATTCCTTTTTTGTTGCGATGATTTCGGTTTCTATAGGTGCCATTTTTTTGAAATTCTAATTTCTAAAATCTAAATTCTAATTACAGGTATCGCCGGGCGCCATGCGCCTTGCGCCATTCTAACTAAACCTTCCGGTGATATAATTCTGTGTGCGCTGATCTTTCGGGTTAGTGAACATCACTTTGGTATCGTCAAACTCAACCAGTTCGCCAAGATAGAAGAATGCGGTTCTATCACTTACGCGGGCAGCCTGCTGCATATTGTGCGTTACAATGATCAGCGTATAGTTTTGCTTCAGTTCGTGAAACAGGTTCTCGACGCTTGAGGTAGAAATAGGGTCAAGAGCAGAGGTTGGTTCGTCAAACAGGATCACATCAGGCTGCATGGCAATAGCACGTGCGATACACAAACGCTGTTGCTGACCACCTGAAAGGAAGGTACCCTTCTTGTGCAATGAGTCTTTCACCTCGTTCCAAAGCGCGGCGCTGGTCAATGATTTTTCAACAATCACATCCTTATCGGCTTTAGGTACGCTGATACCGTTAAGCAAATAACCGGCAATCACGTTCTCATAAATACTCATGTTAGGGAACGGATTGGGACGCTGGAACACCATGCCTATTTTGTAGCGAACATAGATCACGTTCATCTTGTAAACGTCTTCGCCATCCAGTTTCATAACACCTTCTGCGCGGGCATTAGGGATCAACTCGTGCATGCGGTTGATGCAACGCAAGAACGTTGTTTTACCGCAACCCGAGGGGCCCATCATCGCGACCACCTCATTCCGGTTGATCTTAATATTTATATTCTTTATAGCGTGACTTTCGCCATAATAAGCGTTAATGTTTTCGGCGCTTACAATTGTACTTTCCATTTTCTTGTGATCACTTTTGTGATGATGTTTAGTGTGAGAACAAATACTAATAATATGAACGATGCGCCCCAGGCAAGGTTGTGCCATTCATCATACGGGCTGGTTGCATAGGTAAATATGAGGTGAGGTAAACTTTCCATTGGTTTCATTACTGCGCCAGACAGATATGGGTTACCGAATGCAGTAAAGATCAGAGGCGCGGTTTCACCCACAACTCTCGCTATGGAAAGCATGATACCAGATAAAATACCCGAAAAACCGCATGGAACTATCACTTTCAACATTACCCGGTGATAAGGAACACCGAGAGACAGAGCTGCTTCCTTTAAAGAATCAGGCAACATCTTCAATGTTTGTTCTGTTGACCTGATAACGATTGGGAGCATCATGATTGCCAGGGCAACGCTACCTGAAACGGCTGAAAATGTACCTACCGGCTTAACGATCCAGAAATATATCACGATACCTACTACAATAGAAGGAACACCCTGCAGGATATCAACACATAACCCTGCATAGTGGGCCAACTTTGTTTTGGCGTTTTCACTTAGATAAATTCCAGCAGCCATGCCGATTGGTATCGATACAATAGCTGCCATGATAACCATCAGGAAGCTTCCTACCAATGCATTGAGGATACCCCCGCCTGTTTCACCTACCGGTGCCGGTACGTGAGTCAGAAAATGCCAGTTTACCTGGGTTACCCCTTGCTTTATGATATAAACCAAGATCACTATCAACGGAATAGTGATAGCGAAAGCCAGGATGAATATTAATATTTTATACAAAAGGCTCTCAGCATTTCTGAACATTAGCCTTTTTTCGGCGTTTTTGATCGTTTTCTTGGCTGTATTGTATGACCAAATCATACTAACGACCCATACCAATATTAAACCCCATTTTAACAGAAACGGAGACTCTGTTAATTTAGATGCTAGCAGAACCAGTCCACCGATAACGGTCATGACAATTCCGCCCACAGTTGTGGAGTAAAATAAACCCAAGGGGCCCAAAATGAGCGACAGGAAGAAAGCTGCCACCATATTTTTCTCTTTACCAGAGATGGTAAAACGTACACTCTGCTGCATGGCAAGCGATTGGTTTTGTTGATTCGAGAACTCCATAACCTTTAATTATTTGAGAACCTGGTAATTATTCTTTTACCTATTATATTGATAATCACCGTTACACAGAACAGTACCAATCCCAACTCAATAAGAGCTGAAAGGTACTCGGTGTGGTCGGCTTCGGTAAATTCATTTGCTATAACGCTGGCCATGGTATTGCCCGGGCCAAATAACATATCCTTGAAAGTGTGCGCTAGTGCACTGGTGTTACCAATAACCATGGTAACAGCCATTGTCTCACCCAATGCCCGTCCCAGGGATAACAAAACACCTGCGAACAGGCCCGAACGGGTATAAGGTGTAACAACCTTTCTTATTACCTCAAATCTTGTCGCGCCTAAAGCGTAAGCACCTTCCTTTAATTGCGACGGCGTCATCCTGATCAGCGTGATGCCCAAAGAAGCGCCGTAAGGAATAACCATAACAGCCAGAATCAGCGATGACGTGAGTATTCCAACCCCATAAGGAGCGATCTGCCATTTTATTTCGAGGCTTCGGATCATGGGCACAAGTACAGACAACGCCCAAAATCCATAGATAACGGACGGAACAGCAGCAATAAGCTCAACGGTATTCTTCAACAGATCAGACAACCACCCTTTGGGATTGTATTCACCCAGGTAAATTGCGATTGCATAGGAGAATGGTATCGAAATGAGAAGCGCGATGAACGATGTCAGCAGCGTCCCTACCAGGAAGGGATAAGCACCGTAAACATTGCTTACCGGGTCCCAAACTTTACCCCATAGGTATCCGACACCCAGCGCTTTGATCGACGGCCACGACTCGATAACGAGTGTGATAAACACGCCAATAACGATCAAGACCAACACCATGGCCATTGCTTTGAGCAGGCCCCTAAATCCATTCTCCCATTTGAGCTGCGCATTGGAGAGAGCTAATCTTTTGTTTTCCGCCATTTTCCGCTTTTTTACTATTGTATCCGTCAAATAAGACACCAAAAGCAGAAAGCTAAAAGCAGGAGCAAATATTTTACTTCGTGCTTTTAGATTTCCGCTTTAGCTTTTATTGTATGTTTTGCTTACAGAATCGGTTTGCCCTGGTAAGTAGCTGATTTTAATATCTTTTCAGCAACTTTCACAGCCGATTTTGAAAGCGGTGCGTAGTTCAAAGGAGCGCACTGAGCCTGACCCTGGTGGATGTTATACCAAAGCAGTTTCAGCAATTCAGTAGCGCGGGCTTTTGAACGGCTATTATAATCTTGTTCTTTGTAAATCAAAGCCCAGGTAAAGCTTGCAATTGGATAACCTTTCGGATTGTCAGTATTAGTGATAGATACTTTTGAATCCTCGGGAATGCTTACGTTGCTTGCAAGTGTAGTAGCTTCAAGAGTTGGGGTAATAAACTTACCGCTCTTGTTCTGGATATTAGCAAAAGGCATGTTGTTTTGTTTTGCGTAAGCCAGCTCAACGTAGGTAATACCACCCGGAGTTTGCTTTACTAAACCAGCAACGCCTTCGCTGCCTTTGCCACCTAAACCTGCTGGCCAGTTAACAGCGCTGGCTTTACCAACACGCTTTGCCCAATCAGGATTTACCTTGGTTAAGTAATCAGTGAAAATAAATGATGTACCGCTACCGTCTGAACGGTGTACAACCACGATCGGAAGATCGGGCAGGTTAACGCCTTTGTTAGCAGCTTTAATCTCAGCGCTGTTCCAGCTAGTGATCTTGCCAAGAAATATATCAGCAAGGTCTTTACCAGTAAGGTTCAGCGGAGCTTTAAGACCCGGTACGTTGTAAGTAACAACCACGGCGCCTGAAGTCATCGGAATATGCAGAACCGGAGCGCTCATTTTTGCTGTTTGATCAGCATTAAGCGGAGCATCAGAGTCGCCAAAGTCAACAGTTTTGTTAGTCAGCTGCAAAATACCGCCGCCTGAACCGATAGACTGATAGTTAACCTTTGATGCAGAGTACTGCGAGAAGATTTTTGAGAACAACGGGTAAACAAATGTACTGCCCGCGCCCAGCAAAGTGTTGTCCTGCGCCGAAGCTGTCATTGCTACAAATGATGCTGCAATGGCAACAACCGCTAGCTTTATACTTTTCATTATTTTCATGATTTGTGGTTTTTACTTGTCTTTGATTTTTTATTTACCAAAAGTGAAGAAGAATGTAAGCCTGTAAACCACTGTATGATCAGAGTTGACATAGCCAGCAGTTGAAGCTGCTCTGTTATCGCTGTAATCAACTAACCAAACGTTTGGTTCGAAGTGAACATTTTTGGTTGGGTTATAGTCTAAACCGAAAGTATAGAACTGCTCTTTAACTGTTGGGTTATATGAACCGTAGTTAGTGTTAGCACTGTATGAGTCTGCTGCATTGAAGTCAGTGTTAGGATTGTAGGTATCGAAACGACCGAAATAATTCAAGTTCTTCACTATAGGGCCTCTAACCCAGAAAGACAAACCTCTGGCAGTTGCGTCTTCAGGCAATTTGGTAGTGGTGTTAGTTACGCCGCTAGCAAAGTTTTGTGTGTAAGCCTCAAAGCCGATATTAACTGGTTTGGACAGGTAAGCCAGGAATATCTTGAACATGTTGTGTTCTTGACCAGGGATAGTTGCAGTAGCTGGAGCTGTTTTAGCATAGTCAGCATACAAGTCAACATATAAATGCTGATTAAAGAATTTAGCCCACAGGTCACCATAGAATATTTTGTAGAAACCAGTGTTAGCGTTTTGAGCTGACAACAAGCTGGATGTGCTGTTATTACCAACCATTAACACATAACCAAAGTTTTTGGTCTTTGGATCGAAAGTACCTTGCAGAGCAGCACCTACGTCGTATGAGTTGTTTTTGTGGAAGTCGGTAACGGTTTTCTCGATCGAACGGTAAGCCCATGTACTTTCTGACAAACTAACCGGACCGTTGGTTCCAGGCTCATTCAGGGCGAAACCAGGGGTGCTCATTTCACCGATTACGAAGTCGGTACCATTCCAGATGTCGCGAACACGAAGGTTAAAGTTTTTAATCCAGAAACCCATTTTGCCGTCAACCAGGTTGTCGCCATTTTGGATAGAAGTAGCACCATTTACACCGGTGTTAGCATTTGGCTCAGATGCCAATAACACTTCAGCTTTGAATTTCTTGGTAATTTCGTAGTCGTAGCCTAAATACAAACGACGGAACTGGAAAGCGTTACGGTAGGTAGGAACGCCACTGTACATAGTTTCGCCACCACGGTTGCTTGGAGTAGCAGCTGCTACACCCGTTGCGCCAATGATGTCAGCGTCGGTATGGCCTGCATAGTAAAAATCACCAAAAGTATAACCCCAAAGCCTTCTTTGTGGTTTCCAGGTGGTGTCATCCTGTGGTTTTGCAGCAGTTTTAGCTTCGGTAGTTGTAGCGGCAGGAGCTTCCTGCTTGGTGTCTGTCGATTTGGTATCAGCAGCGGCAAGACTTTGTTGAGCGTTGCCGTGGAAACCCGCTAGTACAAGAGAGAGGAACAAAGCGGTTCCGGCAACTTTTGTAAAATTTCTTTTCATGTTGGGTGAGGTTAAATTAAATTTCGGGTCAAAAGTGCGGAGTGTGTATTACCTCAATGTTAAGACTGGATTAACATTTAGTAATATTCCGACAACATTAACTTCAGAAAAGCTGAATATTGATCTTTTTTACTTTTTGTAATTAATAGTTAATACGCAACAACAAGCTGATTATCAATTAATTGACAGATTAACCAACAATTGTTGAAAACATAACAATTAGTTAACAATCTTCAATAGCCGTTTAACACTTGCTTAATATTGCCCCAGTACCTTAGACGTTTGAATTTGAGGGCAATGCGTAGCTTATTTCGTAACTTTTTTTCGCATAGGAAGCTGTTTTACGGCCTTTTTGACCAGGCTGGGAAGAATATTTGTGAGATGTCAAAGCTCCTGGCAGCGGTGGTGGAAACTGAATCTGCAGAAGCCCGCGAGCCTCTTTATAAGCAGATTAATTCGCTGGAAGAAACAGGGGATGATATAACACACAAGGTATACCTTGGGCTAGACCGGGTGTTCTTTACACCCATGAACCGAAAAGACATTCATACGCTGGCAGCTGCCATTGATGACGTGGCCGATTATGTGCATGAAGCCGCCGGACGCATGCATCTTTATAATATAGAACACTTTATGCCGGCTATAAGGCAAATAACCGATTACATCAATCGTTCTTGTGCTGAACTACAAAAGCTGATCTGTTCCCTGGCCCGGATTGAGGACTCCGAATCAATGCTGGCTACCTGTCGGTTGATCAAGGAATACGAGCATCAGAGCGACCAGGTATACTATCATGCCCTCGCTGATCTTTTCGCTCATGAAAAGGATCCGATCCAGTTGATCAAACACCGGGATATCCTGTACTCGTTAGAGGCTTCGGCCAATAAATGCAAAGCTGTGACTGATAAGATCGAGATTATTGTGATCAATAGTCTCTAGTATCTCCAGGAAAACTTCTTGAAGATAAAATGAAGGAGCCATATAGGCCCTATGAGCAGGAATTTGAGATCGGTAAGGAACGATGGCTTCTTGCCTTCTATCTTGTGACCGATAAACTGACCGATCCAGGCTATTACAAAAATGATAGCGCAAACAAGCCACAGCGCGGGGCCGCCGTTGGTCTGCCACACAGTCAATTGAACCACGACATAAGAAAACAGCATCAGAACGATAAACATCACGTAAGACAGCGTTGGCGAAAGCTTGTAATAATAATAGATAGTCAAAGCTATCGCGAACGAAGCCCAATTGAAATAACCATTATAGGAGCCGAGAAATTTGAGGTGCGGAAAGGGTATAGACCACAACAAACCAAACAGGCTAAACACAATCAGCGGAACACATATCCAATGAATCAGCTTGTTTGTTGGATTTTGATGATTTTCGGCATACTGATCAAAATAGACATCAACGGGCCGCCGGGTTTCAACTACCGGACTAACCTTAGCATTTGCCTTTTTTAATTTTTGATTTGCCAATTTTGTATTAAATAAAAAGCCCCTCTTTTTGAGGAGAGGGGTTTGGGGTGAGGCTTTATTTCGCAAAAGCAACCGACCTGGTTTCCCTGATCACGGTTACTTTAATTTGACCCGGATAGGTCATTTCGGTTTGGATACGGTTAGATATATCAGCAGCCAAAACTTCCGACTGCGCGTCTGTTATTTTCTCGCTCTCCACCACTACGCGTAATTCGCGACCTGCCTGGATAGCAAAAGTCTTTTCGACACCAGGATATGACAGCGCCAGATCCTCTAATTCTTTTAAACGTTTAATGTAGCTTTCCACCACTTCGCGGCGTGCGCCAGGGCGTGCACCTGATATAGCATCGCAAGCCTGGATGATCGGCGAAAGCATCGAGGTCATCTCGATCTCGTCGTGGTGAGCGCCGATAGCGTTGCATACTTCAGGGTGCTCTTTGTACTTTTCAGCAAGCTGCATCCCCAGGATAGCGTGCGGCAATTCAGGGTTGTCATCAGGCACCTTGCCGATATCGTGCAATAAGCCGGCGCGTTTCGCAAGCTTTACATTAAGTCCTAATTCGGCGGCCATGGTGGCGCAGAAATTAGCTACCTCGCGTGAGTGCTGCAACAGGTTTTGTCCGTAAGAAGAACGGTAACGCATACGACCAACCATACGGATCAGCTCCGGATGCAGACCGTGGATACCCAGATCAATCACGGTACGCTCGCCTATTTCGACGATCTCTTCCTCGATTTGTTTCTTGGTTTTGGCAACCACCTCTTCGATACGCGCCGGGTGTATACGACCGTCTGTTACCAGGCGGTGCATAGCCAAACGGGCAATCTCGCGACGTACCGGATCAAAACCTGAAAGAATGATCGCTTCTGGCGTATCATCCACGATAATTTCAATACCGGTTGCCGCTTCCAAAGCACGGATATTCCGTCCTTCGCGACCAATGATTCGACCCTTGATCTCGTCGTTTTCGATGTTGAAGATAGATACTGTATTCTCGATCGCGCTTTCAGTAGCAGTGCGCTGGATGGTCTGGATAACGATCTTTTTGGCCTCTTTGGTAGCAGTTAGCTTAGCCTCGTCAACGATATCTTTAATCTGCATCATGGCCTGTGTACGGGCCTCTTCGCGCAGCGTATCAACCAATTGATTTTTGGCTTCATCGGCCGATAAACCGGCGATAGTCTCCAACTGCTGCACATGCTGCTGTTTCAGATGCTCAACTTCTTCCTGTTTTTTAACAGCCAATTCCGTCTGTTTTTCAAGATTGCGCTTGGTATTATCGAGGTCTGATTCCTTACGGTTTAGGTTCTCGAGGCGCTGGTTAAGGGACTGTTCTTTTTGTTTGATACTGTTTTCGCGTTGAGCAATCGCATTGTTTTTGCCGTTTATTTCCTGCTCGTGCTCTGCCTTCATTTGCAGGAATTTCTCTTTAGCCTCAAGCAGTTTGTTTTTCCTAACTATCTCGGCATCATTTTCGGCATCCTTCAGTATCTTTTTTACCTTGTTCTGTGCTGCTGCTTCCTGGTCCTTGAAAAGTTTGCGAAGCAGGAACCGACCAATGACGACGCCCGTAGGCACGCCCGCAAGAAGGCCGATTATAGCATATAAAAATCCGTTCATTCTTTAAGTTTATAAAATAAAAAAACCGCAACTAATTTTTAAGCGTCATGTATTGAAAAACCTCATTTCAGGGAGGAGCCGGGGTCTCGACCAAATCACGCATGAAGTGGTATTATTCCTTTTGGCCCGCCGATATTGAAGCGTTAAGTTTTTAATAGTGAACCTAAAATTTAACTGCGGTTAAATCTTAATTTGCTCTGCATGTATAAGAACGTTTATTACTTCGAGAAAAAGCCGGATAGCATCTGATCAAGCTGATAAACCTTGTCCGCGACGTCGGAATCCTCCACCGCCACTTTCTGTTCTACCTTTAACGACGAGGTTGCATAGTGCAATACCGCCATCGAAAGCAGGTCCTGTTTATCCCTGACCGCATAATTTTCCTGGTATTCTTTTATACGATCGTTAATTAGCTGTGCCGCCCTGCGTATTATTTCTTCTTCTTCCATGTTTACCTTTAAGGGGTAAACTCTGTCAGCAATATTTATTTTAATTGAGATTTCTCCCATTCGAGCTATTCACTATGGTATCACTGTTTCAGCAATACAATACACTTATCAATTTCCTGCACAAATTCGCTAATTTTTTGCTTGATGTCAAGAGTTTTTTCATTAGTCTCTGAAAAAGATTTTGCCATCTTTAATACATTTAGCTTTTGCTCAAGGTCTTTCGTCTTTTCTTTACCAGCATCAACAGCAGCAGAAAGGCTCTGATTTTCCAGTTTCAGCAGGTCATTTTCCTCCTGCAAAACATTGCACAGAGAAATTAAACGCTCTGTTTTTTCTACTACTTTATTTAATTGCTCGGATGTTGTCATTAGAGATTAGAGATCAAAGATTAGTTAATTAGAGATTAGGAGCACATCGCTAGTTAGATTTTACTGCACTAGATTGATTCCTTAAATAATTAATGTATCCATTTATCATCTTCAAACACTCTTCACAATCATTTTTATAAAGGGTGAATACTTCATTCGTAATATACGTTGCATCTAATGCAACTACCAAATGATCAATAGTCTCAGTAGCTGACCCTCGCGCATTTATTAGGAATTTAGAGGCGTCGGCATAATGAAATCTGCCATGCTCCTCAGCAATATTATTTCCTATTGATCTCGATGAACGGATAATTTGATCCATAAGTCTGTATTTTTCTTCTGCAGGAAAAGATTTCGTCAACTCGGAAATCTTGTTTCTGAGCATTCTCGATTTTTTCCATACCTCCAAATCCATAAAAGACTTCATGCAAAACCCCAATCACCAATCTCTAATTAACTAATCTCTGATCTCTATTTCCTTATCTCCGCTCCTGCTTCCTTGCCGAAATTATAAATTAATTTCTGCATTATACTATCTATGGCC
The DNA here is from genome assembly GCA_025934475.1 of Mucilaginibacter sp. GTDB lineage: Bacteria > Bacteroidota > Bacteroidia > Sphingobacteriales > Sphingobacteriaceae > Mucilaginibacter. The sequence continues at coordinate 14,849 of JAICXZ010000009.1, forward strand.
TTGTCGGTCAAAGTTTTTTCTTCATCCTGTAAAGTAAAACTTAAAGCGTACGACTTTTTACCGGCAGGAAGCTTATCACCCTGGTAAACATCGAACACATTGACATCTTTCAAGAGCTTGCGCTCAGTCTTCTGCGCAATTTGCTTCAGCTGACCAAAAGTAACGGCTTTATCCACCAGCATCGACAAGTCTCGGCGCACAGCCGGGAACTTAGACACTTCATGGTATACTATCTTGTTTTTGCGTACTGCGTTCAGGATCATATCGAAATTAAAATCAGCGCAAAATACTTCCTGGTCAACGTCGGTCTTTTTCAAAGCATCGGCAGCTACCGGTCCGAATTTTACCATCTGTTTATTATTAAGCATGTATTGAAGGCCAAATGCAAGTTTGCTGCAGGTAGCATCCTCCACCGTGATGTCTTTTATGTTAAGCTTTGCCAACAAACCATCAACTACTGCTTTTATTTTATAGAACGAAACTTCGCCCGGTTTCTGGTTCCATTGTTCGGCTTTATCAGCGCCGGTGATAAAAATTGCGAAACGCTGGGTTTCATTATACTTATCATCCTTGACGCTATAAACCTTACCGAACTCGTACAATTTCAGATTCGGATTTTTACGGTTCTGATTGTAAGCGATAGCTTCGAGACCCGAAAATACCAGGCTCTGACGCATTACATCCAAATCACTACTCAACGGGTTCAGAATCTTTACCGCATGATCGAGATTGTTTGAATAAGCCGATTTGGTCAGCGAATTGGACAATATCTCATTGAAACCATTCGCAGTGAGCAAATCTGAAATCGCATTCTGCACATCGTCTTTTTCAGGACGGGTTGAATTATTAAGCGAGGCCCTGATCTGGGTCGGTATGTCGATATTGTTGTAGCCGTAAATACGCAGAATTTCTTCGATTACATCCACATCACGAGTTACATCGACACGGTAAGGCGGAACTTTGAGCGATAAACCTTCGGAGGTTTCGTTTACAATCTTAATATCGAGCGCGGCAATAATGGCTTTGATTTCCTCGTGTCCAATCGCTTTACCGATCAACCTGTCAATATGGTGATAAGTAACATCCACGTCGAAAAACGCCACGGGATTGGGATAGATATCCGATACTACTGATGAAATCGTCCCGCCTGCAAGTTCTTTAATCAACTGCGCGGCGTACTTCAAAGCGAAAACAGTAATATCCGGATCGGTTCCGCGCTCGAATCTGAACGAAGCATCAGTTTTCAACCCATGGCGCTTAGAAGTCTTACGCACCCAAACCGGGTTAAAATAGGCACTCTCCAGGAATATATTTTTGGTCGATTGTTTAACACCTGAACCAATGCCACCGAATACGCCGGCTATACACATCGGCTTCTCAGCGTCGCAAATCATCAGATCGTCAGCCGACAGCTTACGCTCTACCTCGTCTAGTGTTTTAAAAGGTGTTCCTTCCGGGCAAGTTTTAACCAGCACTTTGCCACCTTTGATCTCATCAGCGTCGAATGCATGCAATGGTTGACCAAGGCCATGTAGTACATAATTTGTTATATCGACAATGTTGTTAATAGCACGAACACCGATAACCGCCAGCTTTTCTTTCAGCCATTTAGGCGACTCTTTTACTTCGACACCTGAAATGGTTAAGCTTGAGTATCTTGGACAAGCAATCTCATTCTCAACCACA
>JAICXZ010000077.1 GCA_025934475.1 Mucilaginibacter sp.
AACAATAAGGGCAACAGGGGTATACGTCGGACCCCAAAAGGGTACAAAACAATCTTACAAAAATACTTTAAAAGGGGTATTGGGTTGAGATACCTCAAAGTAACGAACAAAGTTTAAATCCCGGGATTAGAATAGCATTAGAATAGTAGATCGTTCAGGATGTCATCAGGGCTGGTGGTTCGAGGGTCGATCCAACGAATGTTTTTATCTTTTCTGAACCAGGTCATTTGGCGTTTTGCAAAACGACGGGTGTTTTGCTTGATCAGCGTTATTGCCGTATTCAGATCAGCCTTGCCATCAAAATAGTCAAAAAACTCGCTGTAGCCAACGGTATTAAGCGCGTTTAGAGCCCGGTAAGGCAACAATGAGCGCACTTCTGCTTCAAGGCCCTGGCTTACCATCATATCAACTCTTTGATTAATGCGTTCGTAAAGCATTTCGCGAGGCAGATCAATGCCGACTTTGATGCAGTTGAAAGTCCGTGGAGCTAGTTGCGATTTCCGGAAGGAAGAAAATGGCATCCCGGTGCTTTCAATTACTTCCAGGGCACGGATGAGCCGTCGGGGGTTGTTTAAATCTACTTGCTGGTAATAGTCAGGGTCCTTTACTTTTAATTGTTCCTGCAAATAAGCGATACCTTTTTCTTCAAACGCCCGGTTAATTTCCTGTCTTATTTCGGGCGGAGAAGATGGTAGCTCATCGAAACCTTCGCATATAGCCTGGATATATAAGCCGGAGCCGCCTACCATGATAACGGTGTCATGGATCTTAAAGAGATTTTCGAGGAGTTCAAGGCCCTGGCGCTCAAATTCACCAACGGAAAAATAGTCTGTCACCGAGTGTGAATCCACGAAGTGATGTTTGGCCTGACTCAGGTCTTCCGTGGTTGGCTTGGCGGTACCAATGGCCATTTCGCGATAAAATTGCCGCGAATCGGCGGAAATAATTTCCGTTTTGAACTTTTTGGCCAACTCGATTGCCAATGCAGTTTTGCCCGACGCTGTCGGCCCAACAATCACAATTAACGTCTTTGGGAGAGGTTCATGGTTCATAGATCATAGTTCATGGTAATGAACTCGAAATAATTTACAAAGATAATCGGCTATGAACCATGATCCATATGCCATGAACCAGCATTAATAATCATCGTGATGAGAGTGACCGTGGCCCTCTTCGTCATAGTTTTCGTTGTCCGAGAATTCGTTTCCAAACTCATCTTCTTCCTCTTCCTCCTCTTCCTCGTGCCCGCGGCCAACCGGTTCATCATGATCGCTTATCTCGTCGGAGTCAGTTACTTCAGTGAAGCCTTCCTCGGCATCTTCTTCCGAGTATTCCATTTCGTTAAGGAAATCAAATTCTTCTGAGGTAGGTGGCAACACACTTGGGTTAAACACATTGCCAAATTGTTTTGGTGGCTCGCCAACCGATTTAACAGTCACCGGGTACTGTGTGCCGGGAGTTTCATCAAGGACTATTTTAAGCAATTCGACGTGGAAATCGAATGGGCGATCGAAGTTGAATGTATAATAGAATTTTTGATGCGGATCATCTATGCGACTGCTCAGCTTTATTTTGTCCATGGTCACAACGCCGCGGTCTACCCTGCGCTGGTTAGGCATAAAAGTTATCTCTTCGCCTTTGATCCACTGATCATTGCTGATGTAGAATGATGAAGAATATTCGCAATTGTAGCCGGTAGCCTGGTGAATGGCGCGATGAAGATCCTCAAATGTTTGACTGGATTTGATTTCGATCTCTCTGGTCACGTCGTCATAATCCTCGAATGTAATCCTGAACCTGTAAATTGCCATCTTATTCTGGTAGTAGTAATGTTCGCAAAAATAATGTTTAATTTTTAAATAATGTTTGCCACAACTTTTAAGCCAATTTCTTCGCCTTTTCGTATGGTGTAGTCAAGAGCCGCCTCCCGGGAGTTTGGAATTTCGCCCTCAAGTATCGCTTCCCGTATCTGATTTTTAATAATACCCACCTCACGGCCCTCTTTAATACCAAAAAGGTTCATGATGTCAATACCCGAAACAGGTGGCTGCCAGTTGCGTATGCGGTCGCGTTCTTCAACATCTTTTATTTTTTGTTGAACCAGCTCAAAGTTATTGCGGTATTTTTTGATTTTGTACTCATTTTTTGTGGTAATGTCTGCTTTACACAACAGCATGAGCGAATCGATGTCATCACCGGCATCAAAAAGCAAACGCCTTACAGCTGAATCAGTTATCACGTCTTGCGCTAACACTATGGGGCGAAGGTGAAGTTGTACCATTTTTTGTACAAACTTCATTTTCTCGTTTAACGGCAGCTTCAGATCGGCGAATATTTTGGGTACCATGCGGGCACCCTTATCCTCGTGCCCATGGAAAGTAAAGCCATGCCCCGGCTCGAACCGTTTGGTGTGGGGTTTGGCAATGTCGTGCAAAATAGCCGCCCATCGCAACCACAAATCATCTGTGGTTTCACATATGTTGTCTAAAACCTGCAGCGTGTGATAAAAATTATCCTTGTGCCCCTTTCCGTCGACGTAATCTACTCCCTGCAGATTAGCCATCAACGGGAATATCTTTTTGAGCAAACCGGTATCAAACAGGTATTTAAAGCCGATAGATGGTTTTGGTGCGAGGATGATTTTGTTAAGCTCTTCTGTGATCCTCTCTTGGGAGATAATCGCGATGCGCTCAACATTTGTCTTGATAGCTTCCAGCGCAACCGGATCAATAGTAAAGTTGAGCTGAGTTGCAAACCGTATGGCCCGAAGCATGCGCAGCGGATCGTCCGAAAAGGTTTCGACCGGGTTCAAAGGGGTCCGGATCAACTTTTGTTGCATATCTTTCACACCGTCAAAAGGGTCGAGCAATTCGCCGAGCTGATCAGGGTGAAGGGCTATGGCCAGCGCATTGATCGTAAAATCCCGGCGTTTCTGATCGTCTTCCAGCGTGCCGTTTTCAACAATAGGTTTTCGTGAGTGCGAACGATAAGACTCTTTACGTGCACCTACAAACTCGACCTCGACGTCTTTATACCTCAGCATGGCTGTACCGAAGTTCTTGAAAACGGCCAGTTTTACCTTTAGTTTTTTGGCAATGTTTTCGGCGAATTCTATACCGTTGCCAATTACCACAATATCGATGTCTTTCGATGCTCGCTTCAGTAGTATGTCGCGCACAAAGCCACCAATAGCATAAGCCTGCACATTTTGCTCGCCGGCAGTTTTACTGACGACAGAAAATAACGGATGCTGCAGGTGCTGTTTCATATGAAAATTCGAGGTACAAAAATCGGAATTAGTATGGCTAAAACCATAAATTAATTAACGGCGCAGAAACTCGAACCGGCCATCGGGCTGCAAGCGCATAATGGTTGAGGCCTTTTTGAGTTCAGTACTGTGCTGTTCCAGATCGACCACGTAGTCGACGCCATCGATAATTTCCTGGTCCACCTCGCCAAAGTTTTGGGGTGATGGCTTTCCACTGATGTTTGCAGATGTAGATACCAAAGGCTTGCGCAGTCGTTGGATAAGCTGCTGACAAAATTCGTGCTTTGCCACACGGATGCCTACGCTGCCGTCTTCAGCAATAAGTGCAGGGGAGATATTCCGTGCACCGGGCATCACTAAAGTAAGTGGATTTTCGGCGAATTCAATCAGGTCGTAAGCAATGGCTGGTACTTCTTTAATGTAGCTTTCCAGTTTATTTTCGGTATCCAGCAAAATGATCATGCTCTTAGCCTCATCGCGCTGTTTTAGGCTGAATATCCTTTTTATAGCTTCTGTGTTAGTCGAATCGCATCCGATGCCCCATATGGTATCGGTAGGGTAGAGGATGATGCCGCCTTCCTGAATAACTTTCAGCGCTTTCGCTACTTCTTCTCTAAGCATGGTGCAAATAAAAGCTTAATGCGTTAATAATTTTCATTTCGTCGAGCAATTGCATGCATTTTGGTATGCCATACAGCTTGCAGGTATTGCGTACGCAGGGCTCGCACTCAAGCTTTCCTGCGCGGATAACATGGAGATGCTGCTGATTATATGGGGCAGTATTGCGTTCGTCACCCGCGCCGAACAATACTATGGTTGGTGTGCCCAGGCTGTTGGCGAGGTGTGCTGGTCCGGAGTCTGTTGTCAAGACAGCCTTGGCAGACGCCATTATCTCGCATAGCCCCTTCAGGTTTGTTTTGCCAGCAAAGTTTTCAATTCGATCGCCATGTAGTGCGTCAGTGAGCAACTCATCTATAAATTCTTTTTCTTTTGGCGATCCTACCATTGCAAACCTTACATTCTTAAATGTTGTGGTTAGTGTTTGCAGTAGTTGTTTGCCCTTGTCAAGCGGCATTCGCCGCGAAACTGCCTCCGAATTGAAGTTGAGGACAACGAGGTTTTCCCGGGCAGGTTTTTCATCCGACGCCAGCTTAACAGCTCTGTCAGCGATTTTCTTGTCCGAATATAACTCCAGCAAAGCAACATACTCGTCTGCCCGGTGCAGTTCGGATGGCCGTTTATAGCTATTGGTCAGCAGAAAATTGCGCCCTTCTTTTCGGAAACCTATGCGTTTTTTTGCTTTTGTAGCCCATCCCATTACTGCCGAAGAAAGAGAATCAGGAAGGCAAAAGAAGAGATCGTATCGCTCAGATTTTAGCTTTTTGCCATAACGATAAACGCCGCTAAGGCCACTGTATTCGCTTTTGGAGAAGGAGTAGATGGTGTTAATGCCCGGAATCAATTCAGCAATGCCGCTTAGCTCTTTTTTGATAATGACATCTAATGTTGAATCCGGATAAAGCTGCTGAACCGCGCCTATAAAGGCGGTGCTCATAACCACATCGCCAAGCCAGTTCGGCAGCCTTATCAGGATTTTCATTATTTATGAGATGTGAGATATGAGATTTGAGATGTGAGATAATTTATCTCTAGTTTCCAGGAAGATTGTTTGTCGAAACAAAAAGTCTCAAATCTCATATCTCACTTCTCAAATCTAAGTCAGACAGCTACATTATTATCCCTCAGCGCATCATTAAGCGAGGTCTTCTTATCAGTCGATTCTTTACGTTTACCAATGATCAATGCGCATGGAACCTGGTATTCGCCTGCAGGGAATTTTTTGGTGTAGGAACCCGGGATTACTACTGAACGCTCAGGCACGTGACCCTTGTATTCAATCGGTCTTTCACCGGTTACGTCGATAATTTTGGTAGATGCAGTAAGCACCACATTGGCGCCCAGCACGACTTCCTTTTCCAGGTGAACGCCTTCGACTACGATGGCACGCGAGCCCAGGAAGCAGTTATCTTCGATAATTACCGGTGATGCCTGAACAGGCTCAAGCACGCCGCCTATGCCTACGCCGCCGCTCAGGTGACAGTGTTTGCCCACCTGAGCACATGAACCTACAGTGGCCCAGGTATCAACCATGGTACCTTCGTCAACATACGCGCCGATATTTACATAGGATGGCATCAATATAACGCCGCTTGCCAGGTAGGCGCCATAGCGTGCCACTGCATGCGGAACTACACGTACATTATTCTTTTTATAGTCCGTTTTGAGTTTCATTTTGTCATGAAAAACAAACGGCCCCACTTCTATTTCCGTCATTTTGCGGATTGGGAAGTAAAGTATTACGGCTTTCTTTATCCACTCGTGGGTGTGCCAGCGGTGTGCCACGGGTTCGGCCACGCGCATTTCGCCGCGATCGAGCCGTTGAATTACGGTTTCAACAGCAGTAGTGTATTCTGGATTACTTAGCAGGTTACGGTCGTCCCATGCCTCTTCAATTAGTTTCTTTAGATTTTGCATCGGTAAATTAAAACTTTCGACAAATTAAAGGATTTTGAAGCAGATTTGTTTACGCAATATTTGCTTATGTTTAACACGATAAATGTATTAGAATTGTTGTTCGGTAATGACTGAGAAAGAGAAACTGCGAATTGATAAATACCTGTGGGCAATCAGAGTCTTCAAAACCCGCACATTAGCAACCGAAGCCTGTAAAGCAGGAAGAGTAAAACTGGATGGGCAGAACATAAAACCATCACACGAGGTAAAAGTGGGCGAAGTTTATAGTATCTCTAAAGGCGTCGAGCGAAAAGTGATCAGGGTTACCGGATTGCTCGAAAACCGGATGGACGCCAAAAGCGTAATCAATTTTTTTGCCGACGAAACACCGTTCGAGCAAACAAATCAATATAAGTCAATGTTCCATGCTCCGGTGCTTAAACGCGATCGGGGTACTGGTCGGCCAACCAAGCGCGACAGACGTGAAATTGATGATATAAAGGAAAATTTTTTTGATCGCAATGAATGAGCAACCGGACAATAAAATAATCGTTAATTTGACTGTCTTAACTTTCGACACTGCCCGGGCACTTTAAACGACACTTTGTTATTAAGCAAAAAAACCTATTTTTGCCCCCGTTTTGTTTTGATAGATTGGATACATCGTGTGTAATCAAGTCACTTATGAAAAAAAACATCTACCACTATTTTTTTATACTTTTCGTTTCGGTTATCGGGCTCTCTTCTTGTGTCCAGCAAAAGCAGATTGCTTATTTCCAAAAATCGCTTGGAGGATCCGATACTTTAGCGGTTGCTCAGGCATACATTCCAAAAATTCAACCCGGTGATATATTGGATATTCCTATTGGTTCGTTGAATCCTGTAGCGAGTAGTTTTTTCAATCCTTACTCAAACGTTCCGGTAAAAACAGATAATACAACGACACCCTCTTCGATGTCAGGAGCCACTGCTCCGGTTTCGTCGCCTTCACTGGTGCAATCATCGGCCCCTGGCTATCTTGTAGATGCCAACGGCAATATTGAAATGCCATTGGTTGGTACGGTTAAGGTTGCCGGCCTTACAACGATTGCAGCTAAGGATACTATAAAAAACAGAGTGAAGTTGTTTTTGAAGGAACCAACCGTCAATGTGAGGTTGCTAAATTACAAGATATCCGTTTTGGGTGAAGTGCAGCGCCCGTCAGTTTATGTAATTCCGAACGAAACCATAACTTTGCCTGAGGCCCTGGGCCTTGCGGGCGATATGACCATCTTTGGTAAACGTGATAATGTACTTGTCATTCGTGACAATAATGGAAAGAAGGAGTTTGGGAGAATAGATCTCAATAGCCGCGAGGTTTTTAGTTCACCGTATTATTATCTTCATGCCAATGACGTTGTTTATGTTGAGCCGAGTAAAGGTAGAATAGCACAAACAGACAAGACTTATCAATTACTTCCAATAGTCATTAGTGCATTGTCGTTCATTTCGATCATAGTTGTATACAGCAAGCGTTAATGTTTTTGTGGCTTAATTTTATAATAGCAGGTTAAATGAATGTAAATGACGATTTGATAGAAACCACCGGCCCTGGTACCCTTGAGCGCGATTTGAGAGACCGGATATTTAGCTACTCGAGGCATTGGAAGTGGTTTTTGCTCTCTATCTTTGTTTCTCTCGCTTTAGGATACGTATATCTCAGGTTAGCTACCCCAAAATATAAAATTGAAACTGACCTCTTAATTAAACCCGACGACAAATCACAAGCTGGGCAGAATGATCTTCTAAAGGACCTTGACCTTTTTTCGTCAGACAAAATTATCGACAATGAGGTTCAGGTACTTAAATCGAAAGATATTATCGAGAAGATAATCCGGGGGCTTAATCTTCAGACATCTTATTATAGCACCAACGGTGTAAGGAAGCACGAGGTTTATGGAACTATTCCATTTGAGGTAAAATTGGTGAAACCCAATACCGATCCCGAACTAAAGAAAGAACAGTTCAAAATTCGGTTACTAAATAACACCACAGCGGAAGTAAATGGTAAAGCTGTTCCGTTAAACATGCCTTATCAAACCTCGCAGGGACTGATTATTATCACTAAGACCGCAAAATGGACAGGTTCTGTCAATGATGTATATAAAGTTCAGTTTAATGATATAGATAACCTTATAGAAAGCTATAGTGATCAGTTAAAGGTGGACCCGGCCAGTAAGCAGGCAACTGTTTTAATTATCACTATCGAAGACGCTATTCCGCAACGTGGTAAAGATTTTTTGAACAGGTTGATTGACGAATACAATCTTGCCGCGATAGAAGACAAAAACATTATTAATTCAAGTACACTGTCATTTATCGACGGGCGCCTCTCTAATATTAGGGAAAACCTCGGATCAGTTGAGGAGAATGTGCAGAACTACAAATCCCGTAACCGGATAGCGAATATCGGCTCGCAGTCGCAATTGTTACTACAAGGCGTAGGTCAGAATGACGCAGACCTGAACAAAGTTACTATACAGCTTAATGTGCTGAAAAACCTGGAAGACTATGTAAGCCAGGGCGATAACCAGCCATCGAGTCTTCCTTCAATGCTTGGAGTAGAAGATGCTTCGTTACTGGGGCTTGTACAGAGTCTGGGCGATGCCCAACAGCGAAGATTGAGCTTACTCCAAACAGTACCAGAAACCAATCCGGTTGTTAAATCCTTTGATGATCAGATCGCATCGTTGAAAAAGGCCATTACTATTTCAGTTGCGAATCTGAAAAAAGGCCTTGAGACCACCAAAGCCCAACTCGAAACTAAAAATAACGAGTTTGAAAGTTCCATTCGGCAAGTGCCTACCCAGGAACGGGGCCTGCTTGACGTAATGCGCCAGCAGCATTTGCAGGATACATTATATATGTACCTGCTGCAAAAGCGCGAAGAAACAGCAATGAAATTGGCCTCGGGAGTACCAGACAGCCGTACGATAGATCATGCCAGAAGTAGTAAACGCCCTGTAAAGCCGGTAAAACCTATTGCATACGCTTTATTTCTCATGGCCGGCGTTCTGG